>CAZZKQ010000166.1:0-7331 GCA_964654875.1 uncultured Verrucomicrobiota bacterium
AGGACGACGTAGCAGTTCTCGGGGCGGGCGGCGTCCCAGTGGCGGACGGCGCCGAATTTTTCCAGGGACGGCTTCAGGGTTTTTGCGCCGTACCCCTGCCAAACTTCCGGTTGCGACCGATTCACGGAATAAGAAACGCCGCCCCCGGTTAAGGAAGCGGCGTTTCCATCCAAACGACCCTATACAGAACCAACCACCCGGTCGGTTCTGACAAAGGAGAAGGATGCAATCCCGATGCCAAGTCGTGATGAGAACTGGAAGTTTCCCGTTTTCCCGGGCCATTGGGATCTGACAAGGACCCTGAGGGATGCCGAATCCACGCGTCGCCGAGGCCTTTCCGGGCCCGAGGTGGTGGGTTCCATTCGAGGGAGGCTTCCGTGATGTGGCCGTTCTGGATCCGACGCCTTCGTGGGGTGGTGGGGCCCGCTGCGTGGAGATCGCGCTCGGTCGCGCGAATGACACGCAGCCCTTCGGACGGCTCCGGACCACGACGGTGGCCTTCCTGTTCGGGAAAGGTTCCGCGCATTGACCCGGTCCGTGGCTTCAGACCACCCTGACCCATGCCCATCTCTCCCAACCGGTTCCTCTCGTCCTGCACCCTCGCGGCGCTCGCCGCATGGATCACCTCCACCGGCAGCCTCCAGGCCGCCGTCCGGATCCACCCCCTGTTCACCGACCATGCCGTCCTCCAGCGGGATCTGAACGTCCCGGTCTGGGGTACGGCCGACACCGGCGAGGAGGTCACGGTGGAGTACGGCCGGCACCGGCTCCGCACCGTCGCGAAGGACGGGCGCTGGATGGTGAAGCTGCCCCCGATGAAGGCCAGCACCCAGGGCCAGACCCTCCGGGCAAAGGGGCCCCACAACCACGTGGACGTGCAGGACGTCGTGGTCGGCGAGGTCTGGGTCTGCTCCGGGCAGTCCAACATGGAGTGGTCGATGGCGCAGAGCCACAAGCCCGATGCCGACATCGCGGCCAGTGCGAATCCGCACCTCCGTTTCTTCACGGTCACGAAGCGCCGATCCGTCGAGGCCAAGACCGATCTCGACTACGCCCCGCACTCCTGGGTGCTTGCCGGTCCCGAGACGACCCGACGGTTCTCGGCCGTGGGCTACTATTTTGGACGCGACCTTGCGAAGGCCCTGCCGGGGGTTCCGATCGGCCTGATCCACACCAGCTGGGGCGGGTCTCCGGCGGAGGTCTGGATGCGCCGTGCGGTGCTCGAGGCGGATGCCGACTATGCGGCGAACATCATCGCACCGGCGGTGAAGTCCCAGACGGCCTGGGCGGAGTCGGTCGGCGCCTGGGAGAAGCGCAAGGCCGACGCCGCTGCGAGCGGGACCGCCTTCAAGGAGGGACGTCCCGGACAGCCCTGGAACCCGGGCGAGCTCTACGGGGGCATGATCGCCAACCTCATCCCGTACGGCATCCGGGGTGCCATCTGGTACCAGGGCGAGTCCAACGCCGGCCGCGCCTGGCAGTACCGGACCCTGTTCGCCGACATGATCCGCAACTGGCGGCGGGACTGGGGGCAGGGGAACTTCCCGTTCTACGCCGTGCAGCTTGCGCCTTGGGACAAGAACCGGAAGCGCGACCTCGCTGTCATCGCCTCCGAGATCGGCGAAAGCGACTGGGCTGAACTCCGCGAGGCCCAGAACCATGTCGCCGAGACCTTGCCCAACGTCGACGTCGCCGTGATCACCGACGTGGGCGACAAGGACGACATCCACCCGGGACTCAAGGGTCCCGTGGGCGAACGCCTCGCCCGGCTCGCCCGGGCACAGGTCCATGGCCAGGACATCCTCGCCCACGGTCCGCGTCTCAAGACTGCCGAATTCAACGACTCGGAGGTGCGCCTCACCTTCAAGGACACGGGCACAGGCCTCTCGACCGCGAACGGCGCGGAGGTCCACGGCTTCCTCGTTGCCGGATCGGACCGCCGCTGGCATACGGCGCGGGTCCAGATCCGGGACGCCAACACGCTGGTCCTCGAAAGCGCCTCGGTGACGCGTCCGGTGGCGGTCCGCTACGGCTGGAACGACCATCCTGTTCTGAATCTGGTGAACAGCGACGGCCTGCCGGCCACACCCTTCCGTACGGACTCCTGGCCGGTGACCACCCAGGGACGCTGAAGCCTTCCCCGAAGTCCAGGCCCTCTCCCCAGGTCCCTCCATGAAGCGTCTCCTCTGTCTCGGACTGCTGCTGGCCCTGCCGGCGACGGCACAGGTGCTCGTCAGCGAGTTCATCGCCGACAAGCCACCCACGATCAGCTCCCACGCCTCCACCCTGGGTACGGCCTCCGGGAAACTGCTGGCGTCGTGGTTCGGCGGCAGCCGGGAACGCGCCCGGGACTGCGTCATCTGGCTGTCCCGCCAGGAGGGAGGAACCTGGACCGAACCGGTCGAGGTCGCTGCCGGCAACGAGGACAGCCGGGATCCCTGGGCCTGCTGGAACCCGGTCCTCTTTCAGAAGAAGGGTGCCGAAGACCTGTACCTGTTCTACAAGGTCGGTCCCAGCCCCTCCACCGGGTGGGGACGCTACAAGGTCTCCCGCGACGGGGGGTTGACGTGGTCGAAGTCGCGTCGGCTCCCGGGAAGGGCGATCGGACCGGTCCGGAACAAGCCCATCGAGCTCCCGGACGGGACGCTCCTGTGCGGCGCCAGCACGGAGGATTCCGGATGGCGGGTCCACATGGAATGGTGCAAGTCCCCCGAGGGCCCCTGGACCGTCGGCGAGCCACTCAACAGCGCGATGGAATGGGGCGCCATCCAGCCGACTCTTCTGCTCTGGCCTGACCGTGGTCTCCAGATCCTGTGCCGGTCCAAGCAGCAGGCGGTGCTCTCCTCGTGGTGTGACGGCGATCTCCGGCGATGGTCCAACCTACGCAAGACAGGTCTCCCGAATCCCAACAGCGCCGTCGACGCCGTGATGCTCGCCGATGGGCGTGCGCTGTTGGTCTACAACCCGGGGACACAGAACCGGCACCAGCTGGCCGTGGCGATCTCCCGGAACGGGAGCGACTGGGAACCCATCCTGATGCTCGAGAACGATTCCAAGGGCGAATACAGCTACCCGGCGGTGATCCAGGACGCCTCCGGGACCGTGCACGTCTCCTACACGTGGCGCCGTGAGAAGATCAAACACGTCGCCATCGATCCCACCCGGCTGAAGTAGGCGGCACGGATGCCGTCACTCTTCGGCACCCCAACGTTCGGTTCCTCCCGGTAATGGTGCTCAGGGAGCGATCCCCATGAGCCGGTGCACGTGCGGCACGGTCTCCGAAGGGTCCCGATGGTGGAGGATCTGCCATCCCCGGGCCTGCGCGCCCATCACGTTCTCCTCGCGGTCATCCAGGAACAGGAGGTCCGCTGCCCGATACCCGGTCGCCCGTTCCACCGCCTCGTAGCTCGCGGGTGCGGGCTTCATGGAGCCGATCCGGTAGCTCAGCACGTAGCCGTCGAACCCACCGAAGAAGGGGAAGCGGCTGCGGATGAAGGAGACGGCGAGGTCATTCGTGTTGGAGAAGATCCAGGTCGGGATGCCCCGGGAGCGGAGCGCCTGCTGCAGGGCGATCATCGGAGGGATCTCCCCGAAGATGTCACTGAACCCCGCCGCAAAGGCCTCGAAGGATCCGCGGTATCCGGTGAGCCGCTGGATCTCCGAGTAGAACTCCTCGTCGGTCAGTGCCCCGGATTCATATCGGAGCAGGAGGGCCGACTGGTCGATGGCAGTCCGGAACCCGGCGGGGTCGGTCGCGCTCATCGGGCTGAGGGCGCGGGCCGCTCGGCCGAAGTCGAACTCGAGGAGGACCTTCCCGAGGTCGAAGACCACCACTTTGGGAACCGGGTTGGATTGGGCGTTCATCAGGGAGGCAGGGTCAGCCGAGTCCGATGGGAAAATCAAACCTCCGCATCCGGGGTGTCCGCACTCGGCCTCGCGCCTCCGGGGCCCATCCCGGCAAACCCCTCGACCCGCCCGGTGCTGACCGATAGCCTTTCCCCACTTCGATGAGTGGCTCCCGTCCCGCCTCCCGTTGCCGACACCGCGACCATTTCCGCATGGCTCCGACCCGATCGATCGGGGTCCTGGCAGCCCTGGGAATGGTCTTCACTCTGGGGGGGTGTGCCCGCTGGGGCGGACGGGTCCTCGAGTCGAGCCATGTCGCGTTCAACACCTCCGTGTCCGAGGCTGTCGACCGGCAGATGATCCTGAATCTGGTGCGCCTCAGCTTCGACCTTCCCACCCAGTGGATGACGGTCGCCAGCATCAACGTGAACACCAGCGTCGGGGGCAGCGCCAGCACTGGGGGGACCTTCCGCGAGAGGGAAACCGACATGGCAAACGCCGGGGCCTCGGTCAATTTCTCCTACACGCCGAACATCACGTTCGTCCCCCGGCAGGGGGAACAGCTGAGCCAGGAGCTGATGGCTCCCATTCCGATCCGGAACGTCGAGGGGATGGTCTCGGCGGGTTGGCCACTCAGCTGGCTCCTGTTTCTCACCTGTGAGCGGATCCAGGGGATTGCGGCGTTCGACGTGAACAAGAGCTTCGCGACGGTCGCCAGGGATCCCCGCTTCGGAAACCTCCTGCTGCTGGCCGACGAGTTGGAGTCCCAACAGCTGATATCGCTCAGCAGGACACCGGTCCTCGTCGACTGGAATCCGAGCCCCATCTCGCCGGATGAGGTGAACCTCAGGGCGATCGTCGACGCGCGTCGCGAGGGTGGGAAGCTGCGTCAGCGCCCCGATGGGGCCTACGACTATGTGGTGCTGGAGACCATTCCCGCGCTGACGATGTACCCCAAGGCGGTCGGCCAGCCCACCGCGAAGGCGTTTGCGGATCTTCTGGGTCTCGAGCTCGCCGCGACGAACTATCCGATGGTCGCAGCCAACGATGGATCCGTGACCCGCAGCATCAACATACGGACCCGCTCCCTCGCCGCCGTATTGAGGCTCCTCAGCTTCGGGGTGGACCCGAGGATCGATGCACCGCCTCCGAGCCCGCAGCTGGATTCCCAGACCGAGGCCTGGCAGGCCCTCAGGGATGATGGCCAGGCTCGGGATCTCCGCGAGAAGGTGCGGGCCGTCTTCCGGATCCACTGGTCGAAGAGACCGCCTGAGCACAGCGAGCTCATGGTCCGGTTCCATGGCGAATATTTCTGGATCGATCCGAGGGACCGGAACAGCGTCCAGGTCTTCTCCCTCATCCGGGATCTGTTCGATCTCCAGGTGACCGCTGGCAACGAGGTGAGGCCCGTCCTCACAATTCCCGTCAGCCACTGAGGCCGGGGGGTCGGCCTGCGATCCGGGGCCCGTCTCGGCACTGGAGCCTTTACTCCCACCCTTGGTCCGGGACAGTTCCTCCCATGCGATCCCCCCTCCTGGCCCTGGCCCTCGTCGCGTCCTCCGTCCTCCAGTCCGCCGAACCCCTCCGGGGCACCGCACCGCTCGATGCCAAGGGGGATCTTTCGACGGAACTCGTCTCGGGCATCGACCGGTACCTCGATCGCGTCCTGAAGGCCGCGCCGGAACGACGGGGTCGACACTGGAAGCGCGACCTCTCGTCCCCCGAGGCCTACGTCGCCTCCGTCGCGACCAACCGACAGCGCCTCGCCGAGATCCTCGGGGTGGTCGAGCGACGGGATCCGCCCCGGCTCCGCATGACCGGTCCTGCGACCTCCGATCCCTCCATGCACCCCGCGCTGGTGGGCAGCGGGACGGGATTCCGGGTCTATGCGGTCGACTGGGATGTCCTGCGCGGCGTGAAGGGCGAGGGGCTCCTCCTCGTGCCCGACACGGTGCGGGCCGATGTGGTCGCGGTGCCGGACTGCGACTGGACCCCGGAGCAGGCGGTGGGCCTGGCTCCCGGAGTCGGCGAGGCCGACCAGTTCCCGCGCCGTCTGGCGGAGGCCGGATTCCGGGTGCTGGTGCCGGCTCTGGTCGACCGGAGCGACACGGTCTCAGGGCTGCCGGGCGTCCGGAAGATCCGTCAGTCCCAACGCGAGGTCCTCTGGCGCGCCGCCTATGAGATGGGGCGCACCATCCAGGGCTATGAGGTTCAGAAGGTCCTCGCCGGTGTCGACTGGCTGCGGTCCAGCGCGCCCACCAACGCACCGGTCCGCCCGCTCGGCGTCATCGGCTGGGGTGAAGGTGGGATGATCGCCTTCCAAGCCGGGGCTCTCGACACCCGGATCGATCTCACCGGCGTCTCGGGCTTCTTCCAGAACCCGCGCCTCCACGATGAACCGATCTATCGCAACGTCTGGTCCATTACGGACCAGTTCGGCGGACCCGAGATCGCCGGCCTGGTCGCCCCGCGGGGCTTCGTCTACGAGGTCGGACGCCACCCCGACGCCACCTATCCGCCTGCGGGCAAGGGAAGCGATGGGGCGGCGCCGGGAAGGCTCGGAGGCCCGGATCCGTCCGACGCCGACGACCGGGCGCGTCAGGCTCTTGAATGGCTCCAAGGTGTTCCTGGAGTCGACACCTGGAAGGTCGCGCAGGTGGGATCCGACACGGTCTGGGGCGACGAGGCTCTGGGAGCGGTGATGGATCGGCTCGGGGTGACGCCACCGTTGTCACGGTCCTCGAATGTCGTGGCCGTGGGTGTGGGGGTCGATACCGCCGCACGGCAGCTCCGCCAGTACCAGGGCATCCTGGAGGACACCCAATGGCTCATGCGGGAGTCCGAGTTCACCCGGCAGAACTTCTGGAAGGGTGTCGACCGGAAGTCCGTCGACACGTTCGTCCAGACCCGCAAGGGACTCCGGGATTACCTCCAGAACGAGATTGTGGGGTTCCTTCCGCCGGCCTCGCTGCCGGCGAATCCGCGGTCACGGAAGGTGTCGGAAACCGACGCCTTCACCGGCTACGAGGTGGTGCTGGACGTCCACCCCGATGTCGTCGCCTACGGCATCCTGCTCGTTCCCAAGGGCATTCCCGCAGGCGAGCGCCGTCCGGTGGTGGTGTGCCAGCATGGACTCGAGGGTCGTCCGTCGGACGTGGCGGATCCGAAGCTCGACCATCCGGCCTACCACACCTACGGCTGCCGGCTGGCAGAGCGCGGCTTCGTGGTGTTCGCCCCCCAGAATGCCTACATCGGGGAGAACCGCTTCCGACAGGTCCTCCGCAAGGCACAGCCCCTGAAGCTCACCCTCTGGTCGTTCATCCAGCGCCAGCATGAGGTGATCCTGGACTGGCTGGCGTCGCAGGACTTTGTCGACCCGTCCCGGATGGCCTTCTACGGACTCAGCTATGGCGGCAAGACCGCCGTGCGCATCCCGCCGCTGATCGACCGCTCCTGTCTGAGCATCTGTTCCGCTGACTACAACG
>CAZZKQ010000167.1:0-7310 GCA_964654875.1 uncultured Verrucomicrobiota bacterium
CACCGACAGCACGATCCTGCGCTTCGTGGTCGACGACCCGGACCGCGCCCGGGAACTGCTGGCCGAACATGCCTTTCCCTTCTCCGAGACCCAGGTCCTGGCCGTCGAGGTCGAGGGCGAAGGACGGTTGAAGGACGTGCTCTATGCCCTGCTCGAGGCGGAACTGAACATCCACTACGTCTACCCGTTCCTCACCCGTCCGGGCGGCAAGTCGGGACTCGTCATCAACATCGAGGACCAGGAGGTCGCTGAGCAGTCGTTGCGGCAGCACCAGTTCAGGGTCCTCTACCAGCCAGACCTCTCGCGCTGATCCCGGTCGGATCATCCTGATCCTCCCCCATGAAACGTATCGATCCAGCCTGTAGGGCCGCACGGGATCTCCGAGAGGGTCTATATGTCATCCGGACCCAGACCCCCGCCGATCTCGCCTCCGTCACCATTCCCTGGATGCGCGAGGCCGGATGGAACCCTGGGCTTAATGATGCCGAGACATTCCCCAGCGCCGACCCCAGGGGCTTCCTCGTCGGGGAGCTCGACGGGGAGCCCATCGCCTGTGTCAGCGGGGTCCGCTATGACGCCTCCTTCGGGTTCATGGGGTGCTACATCGTCCGGGAAGGATTCCGGGGCCAGGGCTATGGGATGGCGGTACACGAGGCGGCTCGGGACCATCTCAAGGGTTGCACCCAGGGCGGCGACGGGGTCCTCGCCAACGTCTCGAAGTACCAGCAGATCGGCCGGGTGTATGCCTATCGCAACGCCCGATACCAAGGGGTACGGGATGCCGCCTGGACGCCATCGGGGAGCGCCGTCCCGGTAACGGATCTCGATCCCGGCGGCGTGGAGCGGCTCGATCGCGAGTGTTTCCCAGCGGCCCGGAAGGCCTTTCTGGAGGCGTGGCTGCGTCAGCCCGAGGCGTGGGCCCTTGGGATTCCGGGGTCCCGGGAGGAATCCGAACCGAAGGCCTTCGGGGTGATCCGGCGCTGCTTCCAGGGCTGGAAGATCGGCCCGCTGTTCGCCCGCGATCCCAGGTCGGCGGAGTGCCTGTTCCGAGACCTGGTCCACAGGATCCCGACAGGGGACGCCTTTGTCCTGGATGTCGCCGAGCCCAACACGGCGGCGCTGGATCTGGTCCGCCGCCACGGGATGACCGAGGTGTTCGCAACCGCCCGGATGTACACGGGTCCCGCGCCTCGGATCCGGCTCGATTGGGTCTACGGCGTGACGACCTTCGAGCTGGGATGAGTGCGATGGATCGCCAGCTCGGGTTCCTCAACGCCACGGCCCTCAACATGGCGAACATGCTGGGGGCTGGGCCGTTCATCACGATCTCGACCCTGATGTCGGCCCTTGGAGGGCCGCAGTCGATGCTCGGATGGGCGATCGCCGTGCTGATCGCGATCCCCGACGGCATGGTCTGGAGCGAGCTCGGGGCGGCACTGCCGGGTTCCGGTGGGACGTTCCGGTACGTCCGGGAGGGATTCGGTCGCGAGACGTGGGGCCGGCTCATGGCCTTCTTGTTCCTGGCCCAGCTGCTGATCAGCGGCCCATTGGAGATCGCCTCCGGCTACATCGGGTTCGCCCGGTACCTCGACTACCTCCTCCCGGGCATCCTGAGCGGGGGCGTCCTGACCTGGAAGGGCGCGGCTGCGGTGATCGGACTGGGACTGTTGAACATCATGTTGCTGTACCGTCCGATCCGCGGGATCGGACGCCTGTTGGTGGCGCTCTGGATCGGAGTGCTCCTGACGGTCGGGACCGTCCTGGTGAACGGGGCGCTTCATTTCGACGCCCAGATCGCCTTCGACCTCCCGGCAGGCGCATTCCAGTTCTCCTGGGGATTCCTTCTCGGCCTGGGGGCCGCCACGCGGACCGGACTCTATGACTTCCTCGGCTACTACGACATCTGCTACCTCGGCGACGAGGTCCGGGATCCGGGCCGGACGATTCCCCGGTCGGTGCTGACGAGCCTCATCGTGGTCGCCCTGATCTACGTGGGGATCAACCTCTCGATCAATGGGGTGATCCCCTGGCGCCAATTCGTGCCGGAGGACCAGCATCCCGAGGCCGCCTATATCGCCTCGGCCTTCATCGAACGACTTCACGGCCCGACCGCGGCCCGGATTTTTACGGTGATGGTGCTCTGGACCTGCGTCGGATCCGTGGTCGCCCTGCTCCTCGGGTACTCGAGGATTCCCTACGCCGCGGCCAGGGATGGGGTCTTCTTCGCCACGTTCGGCAAGCTCCATCCCCGGCTCGGATTCCCTCACCTCGGGCTTCTGCTGATCGGGCTGCTGGCGATCGGGGGTAGTTTCCTGTCGTTCGGCACGGTTCTCGACACCCTCATCGCGCTGCGGATTCTCGTCCAATTCGTGGCCCAGATCGCGGCGGTGATCCTTCTCCGACGGAATCGCCCCGACCTCGCGCGGCCCTACAAGATCTGGCTCTATCCCCTGCCGCTGGTTGTGGCTCTCTTCGGCTGGCTCTTCGTCTTCGTCACCTCCCCGCTGAAGGTCATTGGCTTCTCCTTCACGGCCCTGCTGACAGGGGTGCTCGCCTATGGGGTCTGGTCGTGGCGCACCGGTCGATGGCCATTCGGTGGACCGCATGGGAAATCCGGAGAAGCCCCGTCCGGGATCCCGTCGTAGGAGCGGTGCCCGTTCCCGTCGCTCTTTGCTCCTTCCCCGAGGTGGCCTCCGGCTCCATGCTGTGGTCATGCGACGTCGTCGGGAGGCACGCGAGCGTGCCGTCCAGTTCCTGTTCCAGCACGAGCTCAATCCGCCGGAGGATCTCCAGGCGGCGCTCGACCATTTCTGGGATGCCCAGAGATCCAACGCGGTCCTGGAACGGCTCCCAGGAGCCACCTGGGGTGAAAAGGTGGAGATCCCTCCGCCGACCGCCGACGACGTGGCAATGCGCGTCTTTGCCGACAGCCTGATCCGCGGCGCCCTTGAACACCAGGAACAGGCCGACGAGACAATCCGGAAGTTCACCAAGAACTGGGAAATCAGCCGGCTGGCGGTGGTCGACCGCAACGTCCTCCGCCTTGCGATCTACGAGATCATGTTCCGCGACGACATCCCGCCCATCGTCAGCATCAACGAGGCGGTGGACATCGCGAAGAAGTTCTCGACCGATCAAAGCGGCCGCTTTGTGAATGGCATCCTCGACAAGGTGAAGGAGACGATCCTGCGTCCGGCCCGCACGGCGAAGGAGTCCAGCCCGGGCGCCTCCCCGGCATGAGTCCGCTTGCCTCCGGCTGCGTCGGGCTTTTCTTCTGACCTCATGGTTGCCGACCTGCATCTCCACACCTTCTTCTCCGACGGCACCTATTCCCCCGAGGAGCTGGCGGGACATGGCCATCGTGTTGGCCTGTCGGCGCTGGCGTTGACCGACCACGACACGGTCGACGGCTGTGCCCGGGCCGAGGCGGCCTGCAGGGCGCTGGGGATCGAGTTCATCCCGGGCACCGAACTCACCGCCGAACATCGGAACCGCGAGGTGCACGTCCTGGGCTACTGGCTCGATCCGGAATCGCCCGCCCTGCTGTCGCGTCTCGCCGGATTCCAGGCGGTCCGGGAGAACCGGATCCGCGACATGGTGCACCGCCTCAACGAACGGGGCATCGCGCTGAAGGCCGACGACGTGTTCCGCATCGCCAACTGCAAGTCTCCCGGACGTCCCCATGTGGCGCGGGCGCTTGTCGAGGGCGGGTTCTGCGGCGACTACGACCAGGCCTTCGAGCGATTCCTGAAGAAGGGGCGTCCAGGCTGGGTGCCCAAGGCGCGCATGGACATCCCGACCACGGTCGGACTCATCCATGCCGCCGGTGGTGTCGCCGTGCTGGCGCATCCGGGACTGTACCACGACGACACACTCATCCCGGAGATCGCCGAGGCCGGGCTCGATGGGCTGGAATGCTGGCATAGCCGCCACCACGGCACCGAGCCGGTCCACTATGAACGCCTCGCGGCCGAGCTGGGACTCGTCGCCACCGGCGGCAGCGACTGCCATGGGATGTCCAAGGGCGAACCCCTGATCGGTCGGATCCAGCTTCCATACGCCCAGGTCGAAGCCCTCAAGGCCCGCCGCCCCGCGGGCCGGTCCGCATCGACCTCCTGACACCGACCGCGTCTGCTCACCCTTCCTCCGACTCCACCTGTGGGACTCCTCGACAAACTCAAGGCCGCGTTCACCCGAACCACCTCGACCCTTTCCCAGGAGATCCGGCGGATCGTCACACGATCCCCGAAGCTGACCGCGGAGAATCTCGAGGAACTCGAGGCGGCGCTGCTGAGGGCAGACCTGGGCCTGGCGACCACCCAGCAGATCCTGGCTGCGGCCCGGACGGCATTCGAGACGCAGGGTCGGGCCGGCATCGACTTCATCGAGATCGCCGCACGGGAGGTCGAGCGCAACCTGGCCGGGCTGGATCCAACCCTGGGGCGGCAGCCCTCGGGACCCACGATTGTCTCCGTGGTCGGTGTGAACGGCACCGGCAAGACCACGACCTGTGCCAAGCTCGCGCATCGGGCGCAGCTGCAGGGCGAATCCGCGGTCCTCGCGGCGTGCGACACCTTCCGCGCCGCAGCGGTCGAACAGCTGAAGCTCTGGGGTGGACGCCTCGACATCCCTGTCATCGCAGGCGCCCCGAATGCGGATCCCGCAGCGGTGGCCCACGACGCCATCACGGCCGCAGAGGCCCGGAAGGCCCAGTGGCTGTTCATCGACACCGCCGGCCGTCTCCATACCAAGTCCAACCTGATGGCCGAGCTGCAGAAGGTGCACCGCGTCATCGGGAAGAAGAGCCCGGGTGCACCCCATGAGACCCTGCTCGTGCTGGATGGCTCGACCGGCCTCAACGCCCTGAACCAAGCGAGGGAATTCCACAAGGCGGTGTCCCTCACGGGACTCGTCGTCACCAAGCTGGACGGCACCAGCAAGGGAGGCGCGATCGTCGCCATCCAGAAGGAGCTCGGCATCCCGGTGAAGTTCATCGGCGTCGGGGAACAGCCCGATGACCTCCAGCCCTTCAACGCGAAGGAGTTCGCCGACGCGCTCTTCGAGGCGCGCTAGCGGGTCATGGCCGAGGCTACCCCAAAGGAGTCCGTGGCGATGCGACGGGCCCTCGTCCTGGCACGACGGGCCCTTGGGAACACCTCCCCCAACCCGCTCGTCGGCGCAGTGGTGATCCGCAACGGCCGGATCCTCGGCGAGGGCTACCACCACCGCGCAGGCCAACCCCACGCCGAGATCGAGGCGATCCGGGATTGCCGGGACCGCGGACACGATCCAAGGGGGGCCACACTCGTCGTCACCCTCGAACCGTGTTCCACCACCGGACGTACCCCGCCCTGCACCCGGGCCATCCTCGAGGCCGGATTCCGACGGGTGGTCGTCGGTGCGGTCGACCCAAACCCGGACCATGCCGGGCGGGGCCTGGCCCTGCTCCGGAAGGCCGGTGTGACTGTGGTCGAAGGGGTACTCGGGACGGAGGCCGAGGCTCTCAATCCCGGGTTCAACCACTGGATCGTCCACCGACGCCCCCTCATAACGCTCAAGGCCGCCATGACCCTGGACGGCAAGATCGCCACCTCCCAGGGCGATTCCCGCTGGATCACAGGCGAAGCCTCGCGCCGGGTCGTGATGCGGCTCCGCCAGGAGCATGACGCCGTCCTGGTCGGCATTGGCACCGTGTTGGCGGACGACCCACAGCTCACGATCCGACGAGGCGGCAAGACGCGATGCGGACTGAGGATCGTCCTCGATTCAAGGGCCCGGATTCCCATAACGAGCCGGCTCCTGACCGACCCCTTCGCCTCGAACACCCTCGTCGTGGTCGGCGAAGGCGCCGCTAAGGTCCGGGTCGACCGGATCCGGTCGCTCGCAACCGTGTGGGTCGCCCCCCTCCACGAGGGCCGGATCGCCCTCCCTGCCCTCTGCGCGGAATTGGGACGCCGGGGAATCACCAGTGTGCTGGTCGAGGGTGGTGGCGAGGTCCACGCAGGATTCCTTCGCGAACGGCTGGCCCAACGGATCGCCTTCTTCTACGCCCCGAAGATCGTCGGGGGGCGTGAGGCTCCCCGATCGGTCGGGGGCATCGGCTGGGAATCCCTGGAGGAGGCTCCCCGGATTGAATGGGCCCGGTGGAGAGCCTTGGGGGATGACCTGCTCCTGACAGCGTCGATCCAAAATGGGTAGCACCCTCCCAACCGCAAGGACTGCGGGCGGGGGACTTTGGGGGAAATGGAAAGGCCGCCCAGGCGTTCACCCGGACGGCCCACCAACCAACCACTCCACACTCCAAGGCGTCAGCCTTGGGAATTGTTGTCCTTGGACTCGTCGACAACCACGTACCGGCTGCCACCGCGGCTCCAGATCTTCAGGAGCGTCGTCCGGTCGGCGGACTTCTCGGTCAGCTTCACGGCCTCCTCGGCACCGGCGACCGCCTTGCGGTTGATCTCAAGGATCACGTCACCGGGTTGGAGTCCCGCCTCGGCCGCCGCGGAATCCGGCGCCACCTCCGTCACCACGGCACCCTCGACCTTCTCGGGGATCCGGAACTGACGGCGGTGTTTTTCGTCAAGATCGGCCACGCCGACCCCGTTGAGGGTTCCCTCGTCCTCCACCTTCCCCACCGCAGGCGCCTTCGACTCACCGGGGAGCTCCCCGACCTTGACCTTCAGGGACATCTCCTTGCCGTCGCGCAGGACCTTGACGGTGGCGGTCTGGCCCGGATCGGCCTTCGCGACCGTCAGCTTCAGGTGCCGGCTGTCGCGGATGTCCTTGCCGTCGAGGGCGGTGATGACATCCCCGCTCTCGAGCCCAGCCTTGTCGGCCGGCCCCTTGGGCGTGACCTCACCCACGAGGGCCCCCTTGGAACCCTTCATGCCGAACTTCCTGGCGAGGGCGGGATTGACGTCCTGGATCATCACCCCGAGGTAGCCCCGGGTGACCTTTCCGTCCTTCACGAGGGATTCCATGACATCCTTCGCCATCACGACCGGGATCGCGAAACCGATGCCCTGGTTCCCTCCGGACCGGCTCAGGATGGCGGTGTTGATGCCGACCAGACGCCCCTTGGCGTCAACCAACGCGCCGCCGGAGTTGCCAGGGTTGATCGCCGCGTCGGTCTGGATGAAGTCCTCGTAGTCCAGGCCCAGCGTCGCCCGCCCCGTGGCACTGACGATGCCCATGGTGACGGTCTGACCGATGCCGAAGGGGTTGCCGATCGCGAGGACCACGTCGCCCACCTCGATCGCCTCGCTGTCCCCGAGGGCGATCGCCGGCAGCTCGTCGGCCTCGACCTTCAG
>CAZZKQ010000168.1:0-7279 GCA_964654875.1 uncultured Verrucomicrobiota bacterium
GTCAGCGCCAGGGCCTGGATGGAGGCGTCCAGGTCGGCGTGGTCCTGGAGCAGGCGCAGCCAGAGGACGAGGAGGTCGTCGAAGTCCAGGAGCCCCGCCGCCCGCTTCCGGGCGGCGAACCGCTTCTGGATGTCGATCAGGGTGTCGGCCAGTTCCACGAAGCTGGAGTGGTCCGTCTCGAGGACCTCCCGGAGGGTTCGTCCCGTGTTCACCGCCTGGGAGTAGATCTCCGCGATCACCTCGGGCTTCGGGAACCGGGTCGCCTTCGGATCCACCCCCGCCTCGGGGATGCAGGCCGCGAGGAGGTCCTTGGCGTCCTCGCGGTCCGCGACGGTGAACCCGTTCGGGAAGCCGATACGGTCGGCATGCCGCCGCAGGATGCGGAGTCCGACCGAGTGGAAGGTCCCGCCCCAGAGCCGGCTGAGGTCCTCGCCGATCAGGTCGTTGACCCGCTGCATCATCTCGCGGGCGGATTTGTTGGTGAAGGTGAGGAGCAGGATGCGCTCGGCGGGGACGCCGTGCTCGAGCAGCCAGGCGACCCGATAGGTCAGCGTTCGGGTCTTGCCGGCCCCGGCACCGGCCAGCACCAGGGCCGGCCCGGGCGAGGCAGTGACGGCGGCCAGCTGCTGGGCGTTCAGCTCCCCGGCATAGTTGATCCGGAGGCTGACAGAGCCCGAGGTG
The DNA here is from genome assembly GCA_964654875.1 of uncultured Verrucomicrobiota bacterium. Classification (GTDB taxonomy): domain Bacteria; phylum Verrucomicrobiota; class Verrucomicrobiia; order Limisphaerales; family UBA9464; genus UBA9464. The sequence goes on from CAZZKQ010000168.1 coordinate 682, forward strand.
GGTTGGAGCTGGTAGTCGCGCGGCACTGTCGACAGCAAACCCCGAAAGCGGGTCGTGGTCCAACCTGGAGAACACCAGAGGAGCGGCAGACAAGTGCCTCGGATCACCCGACTGCGACTTCCAGTCCCCGATGCCTCTCCGGAGCCCCGGTCGGGATGCCGGAATCCACACCCCGCCTCAGGCCATGGCTGCGGCGAGTTCCGACCAGAGGTGGACACTCATGCGCATCCCGGCCGCATAGGCATCGAGGGAGAACTTCTCGTTGGGGGAATGCGGGTTGTCATCGGGCAACGCCATGCCGATCAACAGCGAATCGGCCCCCAGGTGTTCCTTGAAGGCCGACACGATCGGAATGCTGCCGCCCTCGCGCGCCAGCAGTGCCTCGCGACCAAACCCCGACTGGATCGCCCTCAGGGCCGCCTGGGCCAGCGGACCGGTCGGGTCCACGAGGTACGGCTTGCCGCCGTGTCCATGCCGGACGGTCAGCCGGACGGTCTTGGGACACAGCTTCTGGAGGTGCTTCTTCACCGCCGCGATGATCTTCCGGGGCTCCTGGTCCGGGACCAGCCGAAGGGTGATCTTCGCGCTGGCCCAGGACGGGATGATTGTCTTGCTGCCCTCGCCCTGGTAGCCGCTGGTCAGACCGTTGATCTCGAAGGTCGGCCGGGCCGTCCGCTGCTCCTCGGGCGTGAATCCCTTCTCGCCGAAGAGCTGGGGCACGCCAAGGAACCGACGGTACTTGTCGGGGTTGGACGGAAGCTTCGCCATCTGGCGACGCTCGTAGGCGGAGAGCTTCTGGACGTCGTCGTAGAGCCCAGGAACCGTGATGCGTCCCTTGGCGTCCCGCATCTGCGCCAGCAGCTGACAGAGGACCATCGCCGGGTTGTCGAGACTGCCCCCGAAGATCCCGGAGTGCAGGTCGCGGTCGGGTCCATCCACCCGGATCTCGATCGCGGCGATGCCGCGCAGGGCGTAGGTCAGGGTCGGGTGCTTCAGGCTGGGAATCCCGTTGTCGGAGATGACGACGGCATCACAGGCGAGCTCCCTGGCGTGTTCCGGCAGGAACTTGAGGAGCGACTTCGATCCGACCTCCTCCTCACCCTCGATGAGCAGGGTGATGTTGCAGGGCAGCGGCTGGCCGGACTGCAGCCAGGCCTCGATTGCATTGATGTGGGCGAGATGCTGGCCCTTGTTGTCGCTGATGCCCCGGGCGTAGACGTTGCGGCCCTCCCGACGCGGTTCGAACGGCGGGGAGGTCCAGAGCTCGAACGGCTCCGGAGGCTGGACATCGTAGTGGCCGTAGACCAGGAAGGTGGGTTTGCCGGGATCGGAATTGGGGGTCCGCGCCACCACGATCGGATGGGTGGGTGTCTCATGGATGTCGACCGTCAGACCGGCATGGCGGCACCGGTTGGCGATCCAGTGGGCGGCCTTCTGGAGATCCTCGGCATGCTGGGACTGGGCGCTGACGCTCGGGATGCGGGCGTACTCGAGGAGGTCCTCGATGTGGCGCTCATCCTGGGAACGGAGGTATTCGAGGGGGGGCTGGGGGCTCATGTCGATCCTATGGACGGGTCATTTGAACAGCTTCAGGGGATTCAGGGGCCGGACGGGGGCGTTCGTGGCCCTGCGGGTCGTGTTGGTGGAGCCGTTGGAATCGCCCCCTCCAAAGAGTCCCTTGAGTGCGTTGCCGACAGCGGCGCCGGTGCCACCCAGCACGCGTTCCACCGTCTTCTCGACCTTGCCGGCCCCCTTGTTGACAAGCTCACCCAGCGGCCCCGGCAGGCGCGTCAACGCCAGAGCCACTCCAGCCGGATCAATGTCCGCCTTGGGATCGCCCACGGTCCCCCGAATCGTGAGGAAGTCCGGAAGCGGCTCCCGTTTCTTGGTCAACTCGTCGGGAACCGAGACGGAGATGGGGATGTCATAGCGGGAGTCGTCGAGCACATCCCGGAGCTCGAGGGTGCCCTTGCCGGAGGCCAGGTAGGTGGCGTTGCCCACCTCGAACGAACGGATCCGGACGATCCCCTGGTCAACCTCGGCCGAGGCAGAGACCAGATCGACGGGCATCTTCGACAGGTTGGGGATCCGGAGCGCTCCCGACAGGGCCATCACCAGCGTCTCGATGAGAGGATTCCGTGTCGCGGTGACCTTGTAGTTCAGGTTGGTCCCCATGAACTGACCGCTTCCCTTGAGGGACTTGCGGAGCTCAGGGAGGGCCGTCCCGGAACCGGCGATCGTCCACGTCGCGGACACCGTCCCCTCGGCCTCCATCAGGGATCGGTCGACGAACGAATGAAGGGCGGGCGCCACCGGGATGCGGTCGAGGGATCCCGTCGTCTCATACCGGTAGCCCGGGACACCGAGGTCGACCTTGGCGGCGACGGATACGGGCGCTCCATTCAGGGTCAGCGACAAAGGCTGGACCTGGATCCGGCTGCCTTCGGTCGAGATCTTGGTGACCCAGTTCGTGACGGCGACCTCCCGGAAATGGACCCGTGCGATCTCGGACTCGAAGGTCAGTCGCTGGACTGGCAGAGGGATGGGTTTCCCCGGTTCGGGGGAGTCGCTGGGTAACCCGGCGGGAGCGGGAGCGGTCGAGTCCTTGCGGGCCGCGGGCCGTCCGACGACGAACAGGTCGTAGAGAGGGTCGAGATCGATCCCATCGCTGGTGATCCGCACCCGGCTCGGCTGGGGTTTCTGGAGTGAGAGGTCCACGAGGGCGGTGGCCTCGATGCGGTTCGACGCCCTTGGGGTGGACCCGAGGTCCAGGAGGAGCCTGTTGATCGTGAGCGTCTGTCCGCGGTGGGATCCGTCGAGGTCGACCCCGAACGACAAGGGCGTGCCGGGCAACGCGCCGTCGGGATCGGTCACCTGCAGGCGGGAAACCCTGAGCGAGCTCTTCGCCGAGGATTGCCCCTGGAGGTCGAGGCCCAGCTTGCCAGTCCAGTCGAGGCTGACGGAGTCCAGCCGCTTCGGTGCGAGGGCCACCGCCACGAATGGGCCGATGGCCTTCTCGTTCAGGTTCACGGTCCGGATATCGAGATCCCCCCGCTGCAGACCCAGATCATAGTCTCCGGTCACATCCAGGCTGCCGCCGGGAGCCGAGCCCGAGCGGAAGGCGAGGGAGCCTTTGCGGACCGCCAGCTTGGTGCCCGCGACGGACACGAGGGTCTCGACGCCGACGCGGTATTCCTTGAGGGCCACCCCCTGGACGGAACCCGTGAGCCCCTCCAGGGCGACGGAGGCCGACACGTTGGTCTTTCCCGACCCCGTGGTCACCTGTCCGGTCCATCGGAGGACACCGGAATCCAGCACCACATCCTGGACTGGCACGAGGCGAAGCAGATCGGGGATCTGGGCCTCGACGGTGGTCTGGGCGCTCAGTTCGCCGCTCCGCTGGTTCCCTCGGACATCTCCCGACGCCGTCGCCACGGTCCTGCCCCGATGACGGAGGGTGAGGGCCAGACGATCGACTGCGAGCACCTCGAGGTCCTCGAGGGATCCCTCCAGGTTCAAGGCGAGGGCGACATCGCGGACGGATACGCCCCCGACGTCGAGGGCCACGCCATCGACGCTCCCCTGGGTCTGCAGCCGGAGTCGTCGACCGTCCCGGTCGGCGGTGAGACCCGCCTTCAGGTCGACCCGACCCGAGGGGAGGTTGGTGCCGGCGACGGCCCGCCACGGGGCGAGATCCAGCTGGGTCACCTCGAGGGAGAACGTCGCCTCGCGGAAGCCCGCGACCGATCCCGCCCACGAGAAGTTCATGGGGCGGTCAAGACCGCCATGGAGCAGGGTGCGGGATTGCTGCCGGACATCGAGATCCACCTTCTCGAGGAGCGCGGATTTCCCGGCGAGATCCACGCGGAACCGGTAGTCGAGCCCCAGTTCGACCTCCGGTGTCCGTCCTTCGGGGGTCTTCAGGCTGAACGCGTCGACGCCGAGCTTGCCGAAGGAGGCGACCCACTGGCCCTGTCGGGTGACGTCCACACGACCCGTGGCCGAGATCCGGGTCTGGCCCGGGTCCATCCCCAGCAGGACCGCGACGGGGCCGAGGGCGATGCGATCGATTCCCGAGAGGGCGTAGTCGAGCCGGGCCTCGCGCTGGGCCACACTGAACGGACCGCTCAGCACCAGCTCGCCCGCCGGACTGGACTGCTTGGAGACCGCGATGCGGAACCGCTGGAGCTCCTCGGGATTCACCACCGTCTCCAGCCGCAATCCCAGGCCCGTGGCTTCCCGGAAGAGTCCGTCTCCCTGGACCCCCGAGACGGCCAGGTCGGCATCGACCCGGCGGGGACTCAGCGAGGGATCGAGCTCGAGCCCGACGCTGCCCGACAACCGGGCCGTGATCTGGTTGGTGCCCCGATCGGTCTGCCGGAGCCCCATCTCCAAGGCGACCTTCCCCTGCTGGCCGGTCATCCAACGGTCGAGGGTCACCTGGAGGCCGGAGATCTCCGCCTCCATCGGGCCGGCGGCTCCCAGCCGGGTGTACCTCAGGGTCCCGTTCCGGAGGGCGATCTTCGACAGGTCGAACCGGGTGGGTTCCGACGGCCCCGAGGGTGTGGCGGGTCTGGAGGGACCAGAAAGGGCGGAGAGAAGCACCGACAGGTTGCTGGTGCCGTCAGCCTTCTCGACCACGGTGACGCTGGGCGCCTCGATCGCCAGCTCCCTGACGGTCAGGGTGCCACCGAGAATGGCACCGAGATCGTACCGGACCCGGACCTCCTCTGCCGCGACGAGGGTCTCGGCACCCCTGGGGGTCAGGCGCAGGCCACTGACGCGAAGCGAGGAGAACGGGCTGAGCGAGATCCGGGTGACGGCCACCTCGCTCCCCAGCGCGGCGCCCACCCGGGGCAGGACGATCCACCTCAGGAACATCGAGCTGGTGACGAAGACGTAGAGGACCACGAGGAACCCAGCGCCGGCGGCGAGGTACAGGGGCCACCGGGCCTTCGGCTTGTAGAGGGATTTGTCCATTGGGGATCAGTTCGAAGGGCGTTCGAGCAGGGCCACGTAGTCGGCGATGCCGGTGGCAGGGGTGAATCGGGGGGTGAAGTCCAGTTCCGACCGGACCCGCTGCATGTCGGCCTCGGTGTGGGGCTGGTAGAAGCTGTAGGGGTTCTCGAAGTACTCCGGCTCCAGCCGGGTGCCGAGCGCCCGGTTCAGCGCCTCGATCACCTCGTTGAAGGAGAAGGCATGGCCCGATCCGCAGTTGTAGATCCCGCTCCGCTTCGAGGCGGTCAGCGCATGGACAGTGAGGGCCACCACATCCTTCACGTAGACGAAATCCCGCTTCTGCTCGCCACCCCGGAACACGCGGGGCCTCTTGCCGGACTTCATCTGACGGTAGAGCTGGTAGATCATGCTCGCAGCCGCCCCCTTGTGGGTCTCGAGCGGCCCATAGACGTTGAAATACCGGAGGCCGACGATCCGCCAGGCCGGGAAGCGCCGCGCCTGCTCCCGGGCCAGATTGTCGAGCTGGACCTTGCTGAACGCGTAGACGTTCGCGGGTGCCGGGGGCTGGTCCTCGGTCTGGATCCCCGAGCAGATCCCATAGGTGGCCGCCGAACTCGCGTACACCACCGGGGTCTGGTGGGGCTCGGCGAACCGGAGGAGACGACGGAACCCCTCGATGTTGTCGTGGGACTGCAGCGCCTGGTCGTGGACGGTGGTGTCGGTGATCGAGGCCTCGTGGAAGATCGCGTCGAACACGAGGTCCCTGAACTGGGCCGACCAGTCCAGCCGGGATACGTCCGCGGTCACAAAATCCCCGCGGAACCCGCGGAGGTTCCGGAAGTCCCCCGACCGGAAGTCGTCGACCACCACGATCCGCGCCTCCGGAAACCGGGCCTGGAGCTCGAGGGTGAGATTGGAACCGATGAACCCGGCGCCACCGGTGACGAGGATGTTGTTCACGAGACCGCGAGGTTAAGCAGTCAAATCACCATCGCAAGCGCGATGGCCGTCACCGGCCGCACCACGGCCCCGGAACATCCTTGGGGGCGGATCTCAGCGACGGAGGCGCACCAGTTCCTCGGCGATCTGGACCGCATTGAGGGCGGCACCCTTGAGGAGCTGGTCGCCGGAGACCCAGAAGCAGAGTCCGTTCTCGAGGGCCACATCCTGACGGATCCGTCCCACCGCGCAGTCGTACTTCCCCGAGGTGTCGAGCGGCATCGGATACCGCTTGGCGGCCGGATCATCGACGATCTGGAGTCCCGGAGCCTTGGCCAGCACCGCCTTGGCGGCCTCGACGGTCACGGGCCTGGAGAACTCGGCGCTGACCGCGATGGAGTGGGCCCGGTAGACCGGCACGCGGACGCAGGTGACCGAGGCGCGGAACGCCGGATGGTGCATGATCTTGCGTCCCTCGACCTGCATCTTCATCTCCTCCTTGGTGTAGCCGTTGTCGAGGAAGACATCGACATGGGGCAGGACATTGAAGGCGATCTGATGGGGATAGACCTCCCGGGTGACCGGCTGGCCCGAGGCGATCTGCCGCACCTGGCCCTGGAGCTCCTCGATCGCCTTGGCCCCGGTGCCGGAGACGGCCTGGTAGCTGGAGGCGAACACCCGGGTCACCCCGAACGCCTGG
>CAZZKQ010000169.1:0-7276 GCA_964654875.1 uncultured Verrucomicrobiota bacterium
CGACGATCTGATAGAACTCATAGGCCCGGGCCGGATCCCCACCGCGACCGGCAAAAAACCGCTGCCACGCCTGACGACTGCTGAGGCGGACCACGAAATCGGCGGCGGTCAGGCCCAGAGCCCGCAACACGTCGACGAGGAGGGCCACCATCTCGGCGTCAGCCGCCGGATCGGATTCCCCAAAGAGATCGCAGTTCAGCTGGAAGTGCTCCCGGAGCCGGCCCTTCTGCGGCTTCTCATAGCGGAAGAGCTGCGGATACGAGAACCACTTGATCGGCTTCTTGTAGGCCCTCTCGGCGGTGGCCACGAGACGGGCCACCGTCGGGGTCATCTCCGGCCGCAGCGAGACAGCCCGCTCGCCCTTGTCCACGAAGTTGAACAGCTGCGCGACGATCTCGGCTCCCGACTTGTTGGTGTAGAGCTCGAGCGGTTCCAGCGGCGGTCCGTCGTATTCCCGGAACCCATAGCGACGGGCGGTCTCCCGCCACGCGGCGAAGATGTGGTTCCGGAGATCGCAGCTCCACGGCTCGTTGGCCGGCAGCGGTTCGGGGTAGAAATCGCGGAACCCAGGCAGTCGCTCCATCATGACGCGCCAGCCTAATCAGGACAGCAACGGCGTCACCAGCCCCCAAATCCGCTCATGGACCGCCTCGCGGGATCCATCCGCCTCAACAGCCCGGAACCGGTCCGGCTCCGCCACCGCCTGGGCCGCATAGCCCTGCTCCACCCGGTCGAAGAACGCAGCCTTCTCGATTTCGAACCGGTCGGCCGACTGACCCCGTCCCACCAGCCGCCGCGACGCCTCCGCGGGATCGACCCGCAGCCAGAGGGTGAGGTTCGGACGCACACCACCGACAGCCGCGGCGATCACGGAGCGGACCAGTCCGAGGTCCAGCCCGCGACCATGGCCCTGGTAGGCGATGGTCGAATCCCAGAACCGGTCGCACAGGATGATTTCACCGCGGTCGAGGGCCGGTCGGATGACCCGATGCACGAGTTCGGCCCGACTGGCGTTCATCAGGAGCAGCTCGGCTTCCGGGGCCATGCCGACGCCGACAGGATCCTCCTTCACGAGGTGACGGATCTTCTCGCCCAGCGGAGTTCCACCCGGCTCACGGAGCACGGTGCAGATCCTGCCGGTGGAACGAAGCTGCTCGGCCAGAAGTATGATCTGCGTGCTTTTCCCGCACGCCTCACCCCCTTCGAACGTGATCAGGAGCCCGCGGGACATCAACCTCCAGGGGTGCCGGACGCCGGACTCGCGGCGGGAGCCGAGGTGGGAACCGCCGTGGGCTTGAAGGCCGAAGGAGGCGGGTTCTTCTTATAGTCGGTCTCAAGATACTCGACGATCGTCTCGATCTGACCGACCCCCAGAATGCCCCCGTGCTGCGCCGCGAAGGCCGGCATGAGGCTTCCGGGACGCCCCTCCGAGATCCATTTGGTCCAGTAGTTTTTGTCCGTGTTCGCCAGCTTGGTCCGAAGGTCCGGGACCATCTGCGCCCGGTGTTCCGCCTCGTGACAGATGCCGCAGGCGGTCTGATAGAGTTCCTTGCCCACCTTTCCGATCGCGGGCTGGACGTGGCAGGAGGCGCATTCATTGCGAAAAATGGCCTGCCGATCGGCGGCCGCGATGGCGAGATTGCGGTTGCGGTCACCCATCGTGTTCGCGGCGGACATCATGGGTGCCTTGGCGCTGACCGTGAGCGGATAGCTCCCCGACGAGGTCAGGACCGTCGCGGTCTTGGTCACCAGGCCGAACTTACCCTTGAGATCCATGGTGACATTGACGTGTCCGCCCTGTCCGGGCTCGAGCTTCCAGGGATACGACGGCAGGCGTCCGGCCGTGCACCCGCAGCTGGTGCTGACGTTGGAGACGGTGACCGGCTCAGACGAGAGGTTGGTGACGGCGAAGACGAAGGCGGCGGACTGCTCCCCCTCCTTGAGATCCACGTGCTTGCTCGTCGCATCGAATTTGAGGGCATTCGTACGAGCAGGCTGTTGGATCACCACGGGGCGCGAGGGCTGCAGCGGGTTCAAGGGCGGGCCACCGGCGGGGGGATTGGCAGGATCGGCCCCGAGGACCGCGAGGACACTCCCCAGGAGAAGCATCAGGGAGCCGACCGGATTTCGAAGGGCGCTCATCGCAAGGATGAAGTAGCAGCCCACCCGGGGGCTGACGAGTCGTTTTCAGGGTCCAGACCCATCGGAGCACCGCAGGCCAGCACGGCAGAAACCACCCAGGTTCACCCCTTCCGGTCCACCTCGGCCGAGGTCACCTGGGTCATGTCGATGATCTCAAACCGGTAGGGCTGACTCGGCTGGCTGACCACAAACTCCTGCGCCTCGGTCGCCGGGAACATCACGAAATCCGGATGAGCAATGCGCACCGACCGACCGTTGTTCATCCTCAGAATGACAGGACACTTGGCGGAGGATCGCACGAGTTGTCGGATGGCAGCCTTGGTCATGGCTCTAAAACTTTCGAAAGCAGCCTGAGGTGTCAATCGGTCGGCAGTCACCAGATTTGGGGATTCCACCGTGGATAGCCGTGACACCCCACCGATCGGACCTCAGTTGCCCATCAGCCCTTCGGAAACACCCGACGTGCATCCTCCTGCTCCAACTGACCCCGTGTCACCCCCAGCTGGCTGTGCACTCGAAGCTCCTGCCACAACCGCTGACCCGAGAGCTCCCCCCGCAGCAGCGCCCGATATCGGGTCAGTGTCTGACGCACCTCCTCTGACGACTCCTGCACAAACTCCACCCGGAAGGCCCGCAGTCCTGCGGCGAGGAACCGATCGAGGAATTCCGCACCCGTCTGGGCCCGGGCGTTGAAGACCGTGTTGCGACACCCGACATCAGCCTTGAGCGGGTGCTCCTGCCCCACCCGATCCCGCAGTCGGACCTCATGTCGGTCACACGGACGCCCGCAGCTTCGGTAGTCGGTACCGGTGCTCAGGAACGCGCAGAACACACAGTGCTCCATGTGGAACATCGGCATGTGCTGATGGAGCGTGAGCTCGAACCACGACGCCGGAGCGGACCGAAGCAGCGACTCCACCTGAGCCGCGTTGAGATCATAGCTGACCGTCAGCCGCTCGAGGCCATGACGGCTCCGGTAGTGCTCGGCTGTAAGGGGATTCGCGACATTCAGGGAGAAGTCACCGCGTCGACGTTGCCCGGCGAAGAAGCGCAGGTGCTCGTGGGCCCGGACCAGATACCCGTCGGCTTGGGAGGACAGGACCTGCTTCAGAATCCACTCCTCACCCGGCTTGAACATCCGGGGCGGAGCCACCCAGATCGAGGGTGCCGGACTCCCGGGCGCGGCCGCCACCCGACATCCGCGGGCGGTGTGGAACCGGGTGACCGCCTCGCGGTACCGCTTCGGATCCTCGAAGTCGCAGTAGATCGTCTCGATCCCACACCCCAGCGCGGCATCGAGCTGGTCCAGCGTCCGGACCAGCACGATCAGCTCCGGACGAACTGATGCTGGATCGGTCTCCTCCGCAAAGGACACGCGACAGGGATCTGCATCCGGAACCCGCAGTGTCCATCGCTTCGGAGCAGCCCGAAGGGCCTCCAGTTGAGCGATGGCCTCACGACGAATCCGGTTCAGTTCGCTGACAGGAAGGTGAACCCCTTCAGCCAGCTCCACGATCAGTTCGCCCAGCCGGAAGGGCGTTCCTCCGAGGCGTCCAAACTGCTCCTCCAGACGTTCCCGTCCCAGGGCATGCTTCTCGGCCAGGGTGAGCGGGATCGTGGATTCGACCCGGACGACATGACCTTCGGCATCCCGGGCCACGAGCGACAGGGGACCTCCGGACACTCCGTGGACCTCCAGGGTGATCGGACGTGTGAACCGGATGGCATCGCCCTCGAAGGTCTTGCGGAGCTCGCGTTCCAGGATCGGGTCATCGGTTTTCCAGACACGATCCCCCACATGGATCCGCGAAAAATCGACAGCGCCCGCCCCGAAGGTCAGTTCCGCCTCGGAGTTTCCCGGACCCCGTTCCGCCACCCGGACGCCGAAGACCCGTCCGCCCTGCTCCTCTTGGTCAGGTCGCCCCGCGTCGAAGCCGACACCATCCCCGGCCTTCACCGGGCCCGTGAGCCGGATCCGGACGCGGTCACGTCCGACGGCAACCACCTCACCGACAAGCACCCCGCGCTTCTTGCCGAAGCGGGCATGGGCCAGCTCCTGGTTGTTGATGCCGCGGAACCAGCCTGTGTAGAGGCCCCGGGAGAAGGCCATCTCGAGTTCGTAGCGGGCACCGCCCACCGGCACGGTTCGATTCTCGGCGAGACGATCGAGCGCCTGCCGGTAGACCCGGGTGATGCTGGCGACGTACTCCGGCGACTTCAGACGCCCCTCGATCTTCAACGACGACACCCCGGCGTCGACCAGCTGGGGCAGCACGTCCAGCCCAGCGAGATCCTGCGGCGATAGCAGATACCGCCGGTCCCCGAGGTCGATCTTCCGTCCGTCGGAGATCAGCTCGTACGGCATCCGACAGGCCTGAGCGCATTCGCCCCGGTTGGCGCTGCGGCCACCGAGCGACTCGCTCGTGAGGCACTGGCCGGAGTAGGCCACGCACAGGGCCCCATGCACAAAGACCTCCAGCGGCAGAGGGGTCCCGGAAGCGGACGCCTGGCTGGACTGGATCGATGCGATCTCGGCGATGGAATTCTCGCGCGCCAACACCACGAGGGAACAGCCGAGATCCCGGGCGAATTCGACCCCGGCGACACTCGAGATCGACATCTGGGTACTGCCGTGGATCGGGAAGTCGGGCGACAGTCTCCGGATCAGCCGACAGATCCCCACGTCCTGGACGATCGCCGCGTCCACTCCGGCTGCGATGATGCTGCGGAGGTAGTCAGCGGCCGCCGGGAGTTCCTCGGTGAACACCAGCGTGTTGAAGGTCACGTAGCCCCGTACCCCACGCCGATGCAGGAACTCCATCAGGGCCGGTAGGTCCGCCTCGGTGAAGTTCCGGGCCCGCATCCGGGCGTTGAACCGGTCGAGACCGAAGTAGATCGCATCGGCCCCGTTCTCGACCGCCGCCCGTGCACACTCCCAGTCGCCCGCGGGAGCCAACAGCTCCGGCAGGCGACGCGGCAACGGTTCAGGAGGTCCAGACGACATTGTCGCGAGAGAGTGGACAGCTCGGGCACAAAGTCGAACCCGGGATCCAACCCGGGATCCAACCCGGATCCACCTCGATCCTCCGACCCGACAGAAAGCCGTCGATGGCGTCCGATGAGAATGCCCATACTGTGCGGACGCCATGCCGCTCCGGATTCCCATGCCGCTCCTCGACCTCGAGGCGACCCTCGACGGGGGCCAGGCCTTCCGGTGGCGGCACATCAACAGCGGCTGGGAGGGCGTCCTCGGAAACCGCTGGGTTCGGCTTCGCACGGAGGCCGGGGACCTGGTCGCGGAGACGGCCACAGACCCCGGGGATGGAGCGTGGCTCCGGCACTACCTGGGCCTCGACGACGACCTTGAGGCGATCGTCCGGACCTTTCCAGACGACCCACCGCTCCGGGCGGCCGTGCAGGCGTGTCCGGGGCTCCGGCTGTTGCGACAGGATCCGTGGGAATGCCTCGCGAGCTTCATCCTCAGCTCCACCAAACAGATCATCCAGATCCAGCACTGCGTGGCGCTGCTCTGCGACGCCTTCGGGGACCCCATCCCGGGACCCGCCAACGCGCCTTCGCCCCGCGCCTTTCCGACGGCCACCCAGCTGGCCTCCGTGCCCGAGAGTCGGCTGCGGGAGTGCAAGCTGGGGTTCCGGGCGCGCTATCTCGCGGCGGCAGCACAGGAGGTGGGCGCCGGTCGACTGGACCTTGAGTCACTCCGAGAGCTGTCGACAACCGAGGCGCGGGACCAGCTGACCCGGCTGCCCGGGGTCGGACCGAAGATCGCCAACTGCGTCCTCCTGTTCGCCTATGGCCGCCAAGACGCCTTCCCGGTGGACGTCTGGGTGTTGCGCGCCCTGCGCGAACTGTACTTCCCGAGGCGACGTCCCAAGCCGCGCACGCTGCTCCGGTTCACCGAGACGCACTTCGGTCCGAACGCGGGCTACGCCCAGCAGTACCTCTTCCACTTCATCCGCAACCACCGACCGACGACGCCGTCCTGAGTCCACACCCATCCCCACGGAATCCGTCCCTGCACCGACACCGACCCTCATGATCACCCGAACCGAAGTCCTGCTGACCCCCGCCGAATTCGCCACGCTCCAGGGGCGGGATCTGAGCCAGTCCGTCTGCGTGGTGTTCGATGTCTTCCGGGCGACTTCGACGATGCTGGAGGCCCTTTCGAACGGAGCGGCTGCCATCCATCCGGTGCGGGACATCACGACGGCGCTGGAGGCCCGACGTCAGGACGCCAAAGTGCTCCTCGCTGGAGAGCGGGACGGCTTCCGGATCGGGGCCGACCGGACCGGCGGCATCGAGTTCGACCTCGGCAACTCACCCCGGGAATTCACCCGGGACCGGGTCGACGGCCGAACGGTGGTGATGACCACCTCCAACGGCACACGGGCGTTGGATGCCTGTCGCGGTGCGGCCGAGGTGTTGGCGACGTCCTTCGCCAACCTGGACGCCACCGCATCATGGATCCGGGAACGACGGCTTCCCCAACTGGTCCTCGTCTGTGCTGGGACCCTCGATCACGGGTCCCTGGAGGACACGTTGGGTGCCGGCGCCCTGGTCGACCGGCTCTGGCAATCGATCCGCGGTGGTTGGGTCGATGATGCTGCCCGGACGGTTCGGGAAGTCTTCCGGGCCAACCGGGACGATCTGCTCCCGCTCGCGGGGAGCGGACGGAACGGGGCCCGGCTGCTCGGCCTCCCTGAATTGGCGGACGACGTGCCGCTCTGCCTGGTCCCGGATCGCTTTCGGTTCATCGCCCGGATGGGACGTGACGGCCTGTTGCGGGCCGAACGGGCGTCGGATTGATGTGGAGGAACGAGCCCCCTACCCTGCACCTGTGACGATCATTGCCAACGGCAAGGAAGTGGCGGCAGCGGGGCCCTGCACCCTTGAGTCCTTCCTTGTCGCCCAGGGACTGCTTCCGAAGAGCGTGGTGGTGGAACACAACGGCGAGGCCGTGGCCCCGTCGGAATTCCCAGCCCGTCCTCTGCAACCGGGCGACCGCCTCGAGATCGTCCGCATCGTCGCCGGCGGCTGAGGCGATCCTCCTTGGATGCCAGAGGCATCCCAGCGGGTAGCCGGTGGTTGAGCGTAGCGACACCTCCGGTCAACCGAT
>CAZZKQ010000170.1:0-7228 GCA_964654875.1 uncultured Verrucomicrobiota bacterium
ATCCGGGCCATGGAGATCATCGATGAGCTCGAACCCGTCTCACGCGGCCCCTACTGCGGGGCCCACGGCTATCTGGGGTTCAATCGGGAGAGCCAGCTGAGCATCACCATCCGGACCGCCGTCCTCCGGGACGACACGGCATGGTTCCATGTCGGAGCCGGGATCGTGGCCGACTCCGACCCGGAGGCCGAGCACCAGGAGACGCTGGCCAAGGCCGCAGGGTTCGTCGCGGCACTGAGGGAAACCGACCGGGTCCGGACCCCGGAATCCGTGGGTGGGCCGACGGACTAGACGTTGAACTTGAAGAGCAGGACGTCGCCATCCTTGACGACGTATTCCTTGCCCTCCATGCGGTAGAGGCCCCTCTCGCGGGCGACCGCGACGGAGCCACAGGCGACGAGATCGGCGTAGGCCACGGTCTCGGCCTTGATGAATCCCCGTTCGAAATCGCTGTGGATGACCCCGGCCGCCTTCGGGGCGGTGTCGCCGTCGTGGATGGTCCACGCCCGGACCTCCTTCTCTCCCGCCGTGAAGTACGTACGCAGCCCCAGCAGCTTGTAGGTCGCCCGGATCAGGGACCCGACCCCCGACTCCTTCACGCCCAGCTCCGCGAGGAAGGCCGACCCCTCCTCGGGGCTCAGGTCGACCAGGTCGCTCTCGATCTGGGCCGAGATCACCACGGCATCGCAGGCCAGGTGGCCACCGACGTAGTCACGGACCTTCAGGACGTAGGGGTTGGTCTCGGCAGTCGCGAGATCGCTCTCCTTGACGTTGCAGGCGAAGATCGTGGGCTTGTCGGTCATCAGCCAGAACAGGCGCGAGATCGCGCGTTCCTCCGGAGTGAGCTCGACCGTCAGGGCCGGCTTCCCGGAATCGAGATGGGGCTGGAGCTTCTGCAGGACCCCCTGCTCCGCGAGCGCGGTCTTGTCGCCCCGCTTGGCATCCTTCGCGACCCGCTCGAGCCGCTTGTTGACGGCATCGAGGTCGGCCAGGACGAGTTCGGTCGTGATGGTCTCGATGTCCCGGACCGGGTCGACCGAGCCCGAGACGTGGTGGATGTCGGCATCCTCGAAGCAGCGGACGACCTGGACGATGGCGTCGACCTCGCGGATGTGGCTGAGGAACTTGTTGCCGAGACCTTCACCGGCGCTGGCGCCCTTCACGAGGCCGGCGATGTCGACGAACTCGATGGCGGCGGGGATGACGACGTTGGTCTTGGCGATCTTCTGTAGGACGGCGAGGCGGTCATCCGGGACGGTGACGACACCGACGTTGGGGTCGATGGTGCAGAAGGGGTAGTTGGCCGCCTGCGCCTTTCGGGTGCGGGTGACGGCGTTGAAGAGGGTCGACTTCCCGACGTTGGGAAGCCCGACGATGCCGGCTTTGAGCATAAGGGGTGGCGAGAATGGACGGAGGAGGAGTCAGCGCAAGCGGTATGTCCAAACCGGGGAGCCGAGTTTTGTTAACCGCCGCTCAGACCCGGTCGCGTTCCTCGAGGAGGGCTTCGAGCTCGGCGAGGGATTCCAGATCCTTGGGTCGTCCTGCCGCACGCTTCAGCCGGATCAGGGTCGGCAGGTCCACACAGCGGAAGGTGACCCCGAACGCCTCGACCTCCATGGAGTGGGGAAGGAGCTCCAGGTAGGTGCCACCTCCCAGGACCTCCCCCAGCAGGTCCAGATCCCCCATCCGGGTGGCCAAGGTGAAATTCAGACCATTCCTCAGGGTTGGGAGATCCAAGTGGAAAGGCAGTCCGGCCGGCGCACCCCGTAGGTAGGGATTCATCGGCGCCAGAACTCGGACCAACCGCTCGAGATTCGCCCGTCCCCGGTTGTAGACGAGGTCCACATCGTAGGTCAGCCGAGCCGCCCCATGAAGGTTGCCCGCGACACCGCCGATGAGGATGAATTCCACCCCCTCCCGGACGAGCAGCGGCAGCAGTTCGTCAAATCGGAGGTTCATGGTTTTCGGGAACCGCGCGCGCGTTCACCCGCCGCACGCATCTCGGCAGCGAAGGCGCTGAACCTGAGGAGTTTCTCGAGCCGCTGGGCCGGGGTGAGCTTCAGGTTCTCCCGCAGGAGCGAGCGATCCACATCCCGCTTGTAGAACTCCACCACCGGATCGCGATAGGTCCTGCTCCTCATGGGACGGAGGCTACTCCCGCGCGCGCGACACGTAAACCTGGGAGACCCACCTGGGAAACCCATTTGGGACAGAGGGCAGCAAGGCCATCAGGAATCATAGGGTGGGCTCCAATGGATTCCACACCCGACGGAATCCAAGCCCCACGAAGTCCTTCGGGTTGGCCGTGGCAAACTCGGTGACACCCTGGGCGATCAGGGTGAGGGCGGTGCGGGCGTCGTAGAGCCTCCGGAAGGCGAAATCCTTGGACCGGGCCTTCTTCCAGAGGAGGTCGTGCAACGCTCGGCTCTCGGCTGGGAATCCGATCAGCCGCCACCGCGGGTGGCTCCGGTAGATCTGAACCACCTCGACAGCCTCGTCGGCGGCCAGAGGGTGCTTGAGGACCGCAGGATTGCGCAGCAGTCCATAGAACTCGGCCAGGATGAGTTCCGAGACGGCGACATCTTCATGAAACGACAGGGACTCGAGCCATCGAAGGGCGACCTCCTGACGGGGCGAGTCCTCATTGAATCCGTGCAGGAGGATGTTGGTGTCGATGGACAGCATGAGCCTATCTCCTCCGTGTCCGGATCAGTGTCCCCTCGACAGGTCGCACCTGGGCCTCGGCCTTGATCTCCTCGTCCGTGAGCCCCTTCCAGCCAAGCCTCCGGGGCTTCGGTGGATGCCATTCCCGATGCGCATCCGAATCAGGCGCATAGACGCTGAGGATGTACTCGATTCCCCGTCGGGCGAGCTCGGCGAAGGGGATCTCCCGGGCTTCGCAGAGTTTCTTGGCCCGTGCATAGGTTTCATCGGGCAACTGGATCTGGGTCCGCGTCATGCCATCAGATTGATGGCATCGATTGATGCCGTCAATACGGTGGCCATGCGGAACTCCACAACCGTTGTTTCGGAAGCGGATCGGCAGGACTTGCCGGCAGAACCTCCCAAGGAAACCGGGATCCAAGCACCCGAGACGGTGTCCGCAACCCAGGTCCACTGGCCACTCTGCACCCAGTGGTGCGGGGCACTGCATCACCCACCCATGAAAGCCTTCGGCACCGGATCGGCCTCCCCACCTTCCCCGGTCTTCCTCGGCGTCGCCACACCTACATAGGAGTCCGTTGCCCTCCGTGCGCCTGTCGCGACCCAGTCTGGGCATTGCCGGGAGTGGATCGCAGCGATACGTTCGCCGACCGGCATGGAGCCGAATCCGTCTGACATGAGCGAGAACGAGACCCCTTCCAGCACGAACCCCGCCCCTGAGGCCTGTCCTCCAGGGGATGCGCCCACGGACCTCCAGACCCAGCTGGCCGCCGCCCAGGACCGCTACCTCCGACTGGCGGCCGACTTCGACAACTTCAAGAAACGCGCTGCCCGGGATCGTGACGATGCCCGTCGCCTCGGTTTCGAGTCCGTCCTCGGCAAGCTGCTGCCCGTGCTCGACAACTTCGACATGGCCATGGTCGCCGCCACCCAGCCCAACACCTCCCTCGAGACCCTGCGGGTGGGCGTCAACATGATCCACAGCCAGTTCCGGAACTTCCTCTCCGAGGTCGGCGTCAAGGAACTCACACCCGTTGGGCAACCCTTCGATCCCGGCCTCCACGATGCCGTCTCGGTCCAGGCCTCCACCGACATCCCCGAGGGACATGTGATCCAGCAGACCCGCAAGGGCTACCAGCTGGGTGACCGACTGCTCCGTCCCGCCAGCGTGATCGTCTCGGGCCAGCCCACCGGCTCCGAATCCTCAGCATCCTGATCCTCTCCGCCTTCCGATCTCTCCCATGTCACGTCAGCGCGTCCGCGAATGCTACTACACGATCCTCGAGGTCCAACGGACCGCCACATCCGAGGAGATCAAGAAGTCCTACCGCAAGCTTGCGATCAAGTACCACCCCGACAAGAACCAGGGAAACAAGGAGGCCGAGGAGAAGTTCAAGGAGCTGGGCGAGGCCTATGAAGTCCTGAGCGACCAGCAGAAGCGCGCCCTCTACGACCAACACGGTCATGCGGCGTTCGACCGTCGCGCCGGCGGGGGTGCGGGCGGATTCCAGGGGGATCCCAACGACGTCTTCCGCCAGGCCTTCGGCAGCGGCGACCTCGGCAGCATCTTCGAGCAGATGTTCGGCATGGGCGGACGCGAGGAGGATCCGTCGGGTCCGGGCCGCGGCTCCGACCTCCGCTACAACCTCGAGATCACCCTCGAGGAGGCGGTCAACGGGGTCGACAAACAGATCACCGTGACCAAGCCCGGCACCTGTCCGGACTGCCAGGGCAATGGCGCCGAGAAGGGATCCAAGCGCATCCGCTGCATCCAGTGCGCCGGTCGGGGACGGGTGGTCATGTCCCGGGGCATCTTCAGCATCCAGCAGACCTGCCCCCGCTGCGAAGGGTCCGGGGAGGTGGTCGACAAGCCCTGCAAGGCCTGTCGGGGCGACGGTCGGACCAACCAGACCTCCACCATCAGCCTGCGCATCCCGCCCGGGGTCGACCACGGCACCCGTCTGCGGTCCACCGGAAACGGGGAGGCGGGACAGCGGGGAGGCGATGCCGGAGACCTCTACGTGGTGCTCCACGTGGCCGAACACCCGGTGTTCAAGCGGGATGGCGACGACCTGCTCTGTGAGGTGCCGATCGCCTTCACCCAGGCTGCCCTCGGAGCCGAGGCCGAGGTCCCAACACTTGGCGGAAAGGCATCCATCCGGATCCCGCCAGGCACCCAGCACGGCACCCTGTTCCGCATCAAGGGCAAGGGTGTGAAGAACGTCCAGGGCTACGGCGTGGGCGACCTGCTGGTGCGGGTGGCCATCGAGATCCCCACCAAGCTCAATGCGGGACAGAAGGCAGCCCTCGAGGCATTCGCCCAGCTGTGTGACGAGGACGTCCATCCGCAGAAGAAGAGCTTCTTCGAACGGGCCAAGGAATTCTTCAGCTAGGAATGGCTTCATGCACCGCTTCCTCGTCCCCGAGGTCCGACATCCGGCGGTGCTGCCGCTGCCCGAATCCGAGGCCCTCCATGCCTCCCGCGTGTTGCGGCTCCGGACCGGGGATCCGGTGACGCTCCTCGACGGTGCCGGAGGCGAGGTGTCCGGGACCGTCGGGACCTGCGGTCGACAGGGCGTCGACATCCAGACCACCGGTCTCATCCGGCATCCGGCCCCGACAACCCGGATCACACTGCTCCAGGCCGTGGCCAAGGGACCCGCCATGGAGGGACTGATCCATCGGGCCGTCGAACTCGGCGCCCACAGGATGGTGCCGCTGGTGACCGACCGCTCAGTGAGCCGTCCCGACGCCGCCGGCGACAAGCAGGCACGGTGGCAGACGATCGCCCGGGAGGCCCTCAAGCAGTCGGGAAACCCATGGCTGATGGCCGTCGAGGAACCCGTGGCATTGGCCTCCTGGTGGACCCGACGGGAGGCCTTCGATTTGGTGGTGGTCGCATCCCTGCTCGATGCGCCGCGTCCTCTGCTCGATCACGTGTCGGGGTTCCGAAGGAGCCACGGCTGCCTGCCGTCCAGCGTGGCCCTTGCGGTGGGACCAGAGGGGGATTTCACACCAGAGGAGTATGGCCGCTTCAGGGAGCGGGGTGCGGTCTCGTTCAGCCTTGGCCCCCTCGTGTTGCGGGTGGAGACGGCAACCACCGCCGCCCTGGCGGTCCTGCAGGCAGGCCTGTCCGGCGAGGGATCGACGCCTCCGTGTCCATAGACCTTTTCTTGAAACCGTTTCCCGAAGACTCGACCTTGCCGGAACGGAGCCCTGCTCCCTCACTCCCATGAATGCCTCTCCCATCCGCCTCGCCCTCTCTGTATCCCTGACCACACTCATCCTGGCCACCGGCTGTGCCACCAAGGAACGGATCGTGACCGTGACGGAGTCGGTGAATGGCTCGACGGTGACCATTGGAACCGGTGACCGGCTCCGCGTCGAGCTGCCGAGCAATCCGTCGACCGGCTATTCCTGGCAGACGATGGAGTTGAATTCCTGGGTTCTCGCGCGGACGAAGCGTCCGGTCTACACGCCGGACTGGGTGGTCGGCGCCGACCGCCAGCGGATGGTCGGCTCGGGCGGTAAGCTGACGCTGGAGTACGAGGCGATCGGCGCGGGCACCTCCCCGGTGAGGATCGCCTACAGCCGGCCCTGGGAGACCAACGCCGCGCCGGCGAAGACCTTCCAGCTGACCGTGGTGGTGAAGTAGCGCGGGAGTCCCCTGCCCTTCACAGCACCACGACCCGGGCGCTGGTGATCGACGGGTCCTTGGCCAGGTCGTCCAGCGCGGCCTGGGGCGGGGCGCTGTCCAGGTGCAACACGGTCAGGGCCTGCCCTCCCGCGGCGTCACGGGCCAGGGACATGTTGGCGATGTTGACGCCATGGGAACCGAGGACGGTTCCGAGATGACCCACGATCCCGGGTCGATCCTGGTTGCGGACCAGAAGGACGGTCCCGCTGATCGGGATCTCCACCGGCTGGCTGAACAGCCGGACGATCCTCGGGTTGTTCGGGGATCCAAAGAAGGTGCCGCCGGCGGAGACGACCTTGGTCGGCCCATTGTAGACCTGGACGTGCAGCCATTCGTTGAAGGTCACCGGCTCGTCGGAGCGCTTCTCCTCCACGGAGATGCCGAGGGAGGCGGCCGCACTGCGGACGTTGATGTTGTTGATGTCCTTCACCGTGCTCTGGCAGAGGAACCCGCGCAGGATGGCGCGCGTGACGGGATCGGTCTGGGGCAGTTCCTGGGCCTTGCCGCCGAAGGTGATGTGGAGTCGGTCGGCCGAGCCCGGGTTGAGCTGACCCAGCAGCCGGCCCAGCTTCTCGCCCAGCGCGATGTACGGCTTCACCAGCTCGTATGTCTTGGCATCGACCCCCGGGAGGTTCACGGCATTGCGGACCTCACCCGTGAGCAGGAACGCCGAGATGATCTCGGCGACCTCGAGCCCGCACTTCTCCTGGGCCTCCTCGGTGCTGGCCCCGAGATGCGGGGTGAGGATGACGTTCGGGAGGCCCCGGAGCTCGCTCTCGAAGCCGACGGAGTTGGTCTCGGGCTCGTCGGGATACACGTCGACGGCGGCGCCCGCGAGGCGGCCGCCCCTGAGGGCCGCGGCGAGGG
>CAZZKQ010000171.1:0-7128 GCA_964654875.1 uncultured Verrucomicrobiota bacterium
TCCGCCATCGGCACGGGCTATCTAGCCTACGAGACCCGAGGGCTGGCCAACCGGCTCCACGTCGTGCTGCTGTGTGGGCTCACCTTCGTCGTCGGAGCGGCGTTCTACTTCTACATGCCGGTGGCCTCGATGACCAACCCGCCCATGAACTGGGGCTATCCCCGGACCTGGGAGGGCTTCATCCATGCCTTCACCCGCGGTCAGTACGAGAAGACGACCCCGACCAGCGACCCGTTCATCTTCATCCGCCAGATGTTCATGTACGCGGAGGGCGCGCAGGAGGAGTTCAACTGGGCGAACCTGCTCATCGGCCTCGTGCCGTTCCTGTTCCTGAACCGGATGCAGCGGCGTGAGCGCGGTTGGATCGTGGGTCTCACCGCCGTCTATCTGACCCTCGCCATCCTCCTGATGGTCCTGCTCAACCCCACCGTCGACCGCCAGAGCCGGGAACTGGTGAAGGTCTTCTTCACTGCCTCGCACATCATCATCACGATGGCGGTCGGCTATGGCCTCTCCCTCATCGGGGCCCTGATCCTGACCGAGTACAGACAGTCCCGGTTCTGGCTCCTGGTGGGCGCCGCGGTGGCGTGCGCCTTCAACCTCTACGAGGTCCTCTACACCTTCAACGAGACGGTCTTCACCATCCTCCGGACGGCGACCCTGATCAGCCTTGTGATCTCCGCGGTCTTTCTGCTGCTCGTGATCCTCCAGCGTGAGAGGGCCGCCCTCATGCCGTTCCTTGTGCTGTTTGCCTTCATCCCATCCGATTCGGCGCTGTCGCACTGGGCCGACAACGAGCAGCTCGGGCACTATTTCGGATTCTGGTACGGGCACGACATGTTCGAGCCCGGGATGGACACCCCGGCGGCCCCGGCGCCCAAGGACAAATCGGGCAAGCCGCTGTACCCGTCGATGGCCCGCGATGCGGTGCTGTTCGGTGGCACGGATCCCGGACGGTTCTGTCCCACCTACATGGCGTTCGCCGAGAGCTTCACGCCGCCGGAGGATCGGACGAATCCGAAGTTCGACCGTCGGGACGTCTACGTCATCACCCAGAACGCCCTCGCGGACAACACGTACCTCGACTACATCCGTGCCCACTACAACCGCAGCGCCCAGGTGGATCCGCCCTTCTTCTACGGGATGCTGAACGACTCCAAGTCCGTTGCCCGGGGTCGGACCAACACCCTCGCCACCCTCGCGGCGCCGTTGGACCGGATGTTCACCGATCTCGGAGCGGCCTTCGAGAGGAAGCGCCGGGCAGGCAGCTCGCTGTTCGAGTCCTCCAGCTTCAAGGACTTCAATGCGTTCCGGTCCCGGATACAGTCGGGCTCGGATCCAGTCTCCCAGTTCCTCAAGGAGACGCTGGGCGACGCTTCCAAGGGTGGAGAACGGGAGCTGGCCAAGGGCCTGAACCGGATCCTCGAGGGGCCCTCGATCTTCACGGCCGACCGCTTCAAGGGCATCACGCTGACGCCCCACCTCCGACAGTTCGTCGCCCAGGATGCACCCACCTTCAACCGGATCCGCATGAATCGGCTGCTCCTCGAGGCGGCGTATCCCGACCTGATCGCGGTGAGCGAGGCGGGGCTTTATCCCGACCTCGAGATCCTCACCCCGTCGATCCGGGATTCCTCGAACTGTTTCCAGGAGTACACGGAGGATGCGGCCCGGCGTCATCAGCTCAAGCAGCTGGAACCGGGTGAGATTGTGAACGTCCTGCCCGACGGGAGGGTGTCGGTGTCGGGTCAGGTTGCGGTCATGGCGATCAACGGACTCCTGACCAAGGTGATCTTCGACGCCAATCCGAACCACGAGTTCTACGTGGAGGAGAGCTTTCCGCTGAAGTGGATGTATCCCCACCTGGTGCCCGCGGGGATCATCATGAAGATCGAGCGCAGGCCGCAGGAGTCGCTCTCCGAGGAAGTCGTCGCCCGAGACCATGAGTACTGGAGCCAGTACAGCGACCGGCTCATCGGCAACTGGATCCGCTATGAGACCCCGGTGTCCGAAGTGGTGGACTTCGTGAAGCGGACCTACATCACGCGGGATCTCCGTGGGTTCAAGGGGGATCCGAAGTTTGTCCGCGATCGCAACGCGCAGAAGGCGTTCAGCAAGCTCCGCAACGCGATCGGAAAGACGATCTATACCTGGCGTGCGCAGAACTATTCGAAGACCCCTGAGGAGCAGGCCATGTACCTGCGCGAGGCGGAGTTCGCCCTGAAGCAGGCCTTCGCCTACTGCCCGTACAGCCCCGAGACGGTCTTCAACTACGTGTCCCTCTTGGCGGGAATGGGTCTGTATGACGAGGCAGCGGCCGTGGCGCGGACCTGCTATGAGTTCGATCCCGACAACTCCGGGGTCCAGGGCCTCGTCCAGCAGATCGAGGAGCTTCGCAAGGCCCGTCCGCCGGCCGCCTACAACCCGCGTGGGATGCAGGACACCGAAAAGAAGTTCAGGTCCCAGCCGACGAACGTCGACCTCGGGTTCCAGCTGGCCTCGGCCTACTTCCAGGCCAACCGGAGCAATGACGCGATGGGCGTGCTGGAGCAGTTGCTGACCAACGAGGCGAGCGACACCCGGACCCTGGTCTCCCTCGCCGAGGCGTTCCGCCAGGTGGGTCTGGTGGAGAAGATGGAGCAGGCGCTCGAGCGCTATGCGAAGAAGTCGCCCACCAGCCCTGAGGCCTGGTTCGACCTCGCAGCCGTCCAGGCTGCCCTGGGGAAGACCGAGGCTGCCCAGCGGAATCTCTCGATGGCCATCAGCCTCAGCGACACCCGGCTCCAGGCGGATCCGAAGGCGCGCAACCTCCGCGACCTCTACGCGTCCGACGCACGATTCGATGCCATCCGCAAGAATCTCCGGCTCCCGACGAAGTAGGGGAGTTCGACCTCTCCCCTGTTTTGGGTTTTTCGGAGCAGTGGGCTCGGCTTAGGGTCGGGGCATGTCCCCGTCCGCTCTCTCGAGGCGATCCTTCCTTGTCTCCACCGCCTCCGCCACCGCGTTCCTCGGCACCCAAATCCACGCCGCACCGGTCCGCCGCAAGACCATCGCGCTGATCGGGACCGAGGTCCGGCTCCACTCCCATGCCCAGCACTTCATCGACCGGTTCCTGGTCGGCTACGGCTGGAATGGCGGATGGCGTCGCCCGGAGGTGGACCTCGTCTCGCTCTACATCGACCAGCATCCCCAGGGCGACCTGTCGCTCACCACCGCCGCACGACACAAGGTGCCGATCTACCCGACCGTCGCCGAGGCCCTGACCCGCGGCACCGGCAAACTCGCGGTCGATGGGGTTGTGGTCATCGCCGAACATGGGCAGTACCCCAAGACCGCCATCGGGCAGACCCGCTACCCGCGCTACCAGTTCTTCAAGGAGATCGTGAAGGTGTTCGAGGACAGCGGCCGCAGCGTGCCGGTCTTCAACGACAAGCATCTCTCCACCGAGTGGTCGGAATGCGTCGAGATGGTCGCGGAGTCCCGGCGTCTGGGATTCCCGTTCCAGGCGGGTTCCTCGCTGCCGGTCACGCGCCGGATGCCGTCGATCGACATCCCCGTGGGGACCCGGATGGTCGAGAGCGTCTGCGTGGCCTATGGCGGACCCGACAGCTACGACATCCACGGTCTGGAGACCGCCCAGTGCATGTCGGAGCGCCGAAAGGGCGGCGAGGTGGGGATCCAAAGGGTGACGGCCCTCCGTGGCGAACCGTTCTGGAATCGGGTGGCCCAGAGGCCGGACACGCGACGACTGGTGGAATCGGCACTGAGCCGGAGCCACAACCTTCCGGTGAAGGATGGATACCCCACGGATCCCGTGACCCTCGACTGGGCGCGTCGGGTGTTCCCGAATGGCTGGGGCTACTTCATTGAGCATCGGGACGGGTTCCACACCACCCTTGCGATGGTGGATATCCGCGACTTCAACTACGCCGGCCTCGACCGCTCAGGTCGCATCCACTCCTGTCAGATGTATCTGCCGATGCCAACCCATGGGTCGAGCACGGCCGACTTCTTCAATCCGCAGATCCGTCACATCGAGCGGATGGTCGTGACGGGGCGCCAACCCTACCCGTTGGAGCGAACGTTGCTGACCTCGGGCATGACCCTGGCCGGGGTGCAGTCGCTTCATCGCGGGATTCCGGTGGAGACCCCGGAGATGGAGGTGCGGTACTCGGTGCCGAATGAGTCGTGGTTCTGGCGTGACTGAGGGCTTCCCGGTGGAATCCGGTTTGTCGGCCGGTTTCTGGCACCAGGGTCCGTGGTGTCGATGGCCGTCGATTTCGGCGTTCCTGCCGGCGGGTGAGAGGACCAGGAGCTGACCCCGATCCGGCGCGTGCCCTGTCCAGGGCCATGGGTCTGGGTTCGGGCGCTACCTCGACAGGGTCGTCTCGTAGACCCCGAGGGTTTCCGAAACCATGCGGTCCAGCGTGAACGTCGCGGCCCTGGCCTTTCCAGCCTCGCCGAGTTGTCGACGTCGTTCACGATCGTTCAGAAGGGTCTCGATCGCCGTCGCCAGGGAGCCTGGATCACATTGGTCCACAAGCAGACCTGCACCTTCGACGATCTCAACCATGCTCGAGAAGCGGCCGCAGACGACGCAGGCACCGGCGGACATGGCCTCCAGGACCGGGTATCCGAAACCCTCGTAGAGGGAGGGGAAGACGAACATCGCCGTATTTGAATACAGCGTCGCAAGCGATCTCTCGCTCACGAAACCGGTGCGGATGATGCGTTCCCCGATTCCCAGGCGCGACACATGTTCATTGAATCGCTGCTCCCGCTCCTGGTTGGAGGCAGCGTTCCCGAACAGGACCAGCTTCAGCCTCGGCTTTTTTGGTGCCAGGATGGCAATCGCTTCGAGAAGGGCCTGGAGGTTCTTCCGGGGCTCGAGGTTGAAGGTCGATAGAATGGTATTGTCGGCGTCATCCCCGATCCATCGGAGGGCGTCTGGGCATGGATCGGTGGTCGGCCACGGGTGGTGTCCATGGTGGATGGTGGTGATCCGTGAAGTGTCCGAGTTCCAGAGCCGCACCATGTCCCGGGTCGTGGACTGGCTGATCGAAATGTACCGGCTGGTCCTGCGGCGGTTCGTCCACCTGTTCAGGCGGTAGTGCCGATCCCGCAGGATGGGTTTGTATTCCTCCAGAACCTCGAAAATCAGGTCATGGACCGTCAGGACCACCGGGCAGGGCACCCAGGCAGGCACGAACGCATGTGGACAGTGGAGGAGGGTCAGACCCTCCCGGAGCGCCAAACCCAGGAAACGAGGGTGATGGAGGTAGAGGCTTCCCCTGAAGTCCCATACGTCGATCGGACGATATCTCCAGGTCTCCGGTCGGTCCCGGAAGAGGTCCGCGATCTCCTCGGGAGGCTCCGGCAGCGAACCGATGAACACGAACCGGGTCGATGGTGGCGCACTCGTTGAGAACCCGCGAACGAGATCGATGACGTATTTGTGCTGCCCCCCCTTGGGTCTGTGTCGATCCAGGCTGGTGAATTCGATCCCGACCGTTGCCGAGGCGAGTCGCCGATAGGCATGGGTATCAGTACGTGTTTCGGACGGGATCATGGTCTCAACGACCGGAAGTGTGGGGTCTTTCCCGGGTCGGCGTCCATACTGAGAATGTCCTGGAAGGATGTCTCGCGGACGGCTGGGGGGATACCGCTTCCTCGGCAAAGGGTCGGCAATCCCGTTTTCCCTGTTCCGCAGCCGGGCGGCTTGGCTCGTCCGCTGGCAGGCTTGGGATGCTGTGGGATGCTGTGGTTGACCGGACGGCAGGTCGCTGGTTCCTTCCTTGTACAGTGAGCATGATTTCCCTCCGTCTGGCGGGCCTGCTGGCCGTCGCCGCCGTCCCCGCCCTCGCCCAGCAGATCCCGGTCATCGAACGTCGGCTTCCCAACGGCTTCAGGCTCCTGATGGTCGAGCGGCATGAGGAGCCCCGGATCGCTGGAGGCTGGGTCGTCAAGGTGGGCAGTGCCAACGAGCAGCTGGGCACCACGGGCATCTCCCACCTGTTCGAGCACATGATGTTCAAGGGCACCCCGACCCTCGGAACCAAGGACGCCAGGCGGGACCTCGAGCTCATCGCAGAGCAGGAGCGGGTCCGGGGCGAGATGCGCCGGGAGGAGGCCGCGATGCGGGTGGCCCTCCGCGAGGGGAAGCTCGA
This sequence comes from uncultured Verrucomicrobiota bacterium, assembly GCA_964654875.1. Taxonomy (GTDB): domain Bacteria; phylum Verrucomicrobiota; class Verrucomicrobiia; order Limisphaerales; family UBA9464; genus UBA9464. The sequence goes on from CAZZKQ010000171.1 coordinate 6,168, forward strand.
CGACGTCACCAAGCCGGAGAACTTCACCCCGCGCTACAAGGAGCTGGAGACCGAGTTCAAGAAGCTCATCGACGAGCAGCGGCAGCTCCTCGTGAAGAATGAGTTCGACCGCGTCTACACCACCGCCGGGGCCTCCGGCATGAACGCCTTCACCAGCGAGGACATGACCGGCTACTTCATCACGGTCCCGTCCAACAAGCTCGAGTTGTGGTGCTGGATGGAGAGCGAGCGCCTGCTGCGGCCCGTCTTCAGGGAATTCTACGCCGAGCGCGATGTCGTCTACGAGGAGCGCCGCATGCGCATCGAGTCGACACCGATCGGGAAGTTCGGCGAGGAGTTCAACGCCATGTTCTGGGATGCCCATCCCTACATGTGGCCGGTGATCGGCTGGCCGAGCGACATCCCTAACATCACCAAGAAGGACGCCGACGCCTTCTACGCTCTCTACTACCAGCCCCAGAACATCACCCTGATCCTGGTGGGTGATTTCCAGCCCGACCAGGCCGAGGCGATGGCCCTGCGGTACTTCGGTCGGATCCCGGCCGGCACCCAGCCGCCGCCGGAGGTCGTCACGCGGGAGCCGAACCAGCCCGCCGAGAAGCGCATGTATGCCGAGGCGGAGACGAATCCGCAGGTCGACATCCTCTGGAAGACCGTTGGGTATCGCCACAAGGACAGCTATCCCCTCGACGTCCTGCAGCTCCTCCTCAGCGACCGCACCGGCCGCCTCTACAAGGGGCTGGTCCTCGGCAGCCAGGTGGCGACGGACACCTATGCCATGCAGGACTCCAGGAAGTGGGCCGGCCAGTTCAACATCGGAGGCGAGGCCAAGGAGGGGAAGACCCCGGAGGATGTGGAGCAGGGGGTCTATGCCGAGCTGGAGAAGCTCAAGAACGAGCCCGTGCCGGCCGATGAGCTCCAGAAGGTGAAGAACCAGTTCGCCGCCTTCGAGTACCGGAAG
>CAZZKQ010000172.1:0-7108 GCA_964654875.1 uncultured Verrucomicrobiota bacterium
GTCGGCCCCGCGGGCCAAGGACAGGGCGACGGCGAGCGCGGAAACGGGAAGCAGGGACGGCTTCATGAGGGACATCGATCGATAGGGGATGGGGCCGGACTCTGGGCGGTTCTGAGGTTTGAGAGAGGTTCCGACCCGGCGTTTGGACAGACAAGCGACATCCTGTGTTTCTTGTCCGCATCCACCCCGGCGCGTTCGACCAGAGCCCGGGTTTGACGCTCCGGGGGACCTGACTAAGGTCGGTTCATGATTCGAAAGCTCCCGCTCCTCGCCTCCCTCCTCACCGTGACCGCCGGGGTCGCGATCGCCGACTGGCCCATGTTCCGTGGTGTCGACCAGACCGGCATCTCGCCCGAGCGCAACTGGCTGGGGGCCTGGCCCGGCGGACAGCCGAAGCAGCTGTGGAAGAAGAACGTGGGGATCGGCTACTCCTCGATGTCGGTGGCCGCTGGCAAGGTCTACACGGTGGGCAACGCCAACAACCAGGATACGATCTTCTGCTTCGACGCCACCACAGGGGCTGAAGTCTGGAAGGTGGTGTATCCGCAGAAGCTCGATCCGAAATATTACGAGGGTGGGCCGAGCGCGACGCCGACGATCGCCGCTGGCCGTCTGTATTTCATCAGCAAGCAGGGCGAGGTCCGTTGTCTGGATGCGGCGACGGGGAAGGAGATCTGGCTTCGGAATGTCCGGAAGGAACATGGGGTCGAGGAGCCCGAGTGGGGTTTCGCCGGGTCCCCGCTGGTGCAGGGGAACGTGGTCTTCCTGAACGCCGGCACCCATGGCATCGCCCTGAACGCCAAGGATGGCAGCCCGATCTGGTCCTCCGGCAAGGATGCCTCCGGATACGCCACGCCTGTCGCGTTCCGCTTCAATGGCCAGCCCGCCCTCGCCATCTTCGCCGCCAAGGCCGCCGTGGTGGTCGATCCGAAGACCGGCAAGGAGCTCTCCCGCTTCCCGTGGGAGACCATGTATGATGTCAATGCGCCGGATCCCATCGTGGTCGGCACGGATCTCTTCGTGACCTCTGGATACAAGTTCCTGGAGGGGCCCGGCACGGGTGCTTCGGGGGCGTTGTTCCGTCCGACCGCTGGTGGCGCCCAGAAGCTCTGGCAGTCCAAGGAGATCGCCAGCCAGCTCTCGACCCCGATCCTCATCGGGGGGCACCTCTACGGGATCAGCGGCAACGGGGACCGGCCGGGTCATCTCCGATGTCTGGACGTCAAGACAGGCGCCGTGAAGTGGAGCTCTCCGGAAGCCCCAATGGGCAATCTCACGGCGGCCGACGGCAAGCTCCTTTGGATCACTGGAGCGGGTGAGCTGGTGGTCGTCTTGGCTGCGCCCGATGCCTACAAGGAGATCGTCCGGGCCCAGGTGTCGGGCGGCAAGGTCTGGAGTGCCCCGGTCCTGGATGCCGGCAAACTGTATGTCCGGAACTCCAAGGGTGATGTGGTCTGCGTCGACGTGAAGGGAACGGGTCCGGTGAACTGACGGGTTCTGTGCTTGCAGCATTCCCCGATTCCAGCCGGGTGGTTTGACCCGGTGGGTCGACTCTGGTAACTCCCTCGCGCCGAATGAACAAACCCCGCTCCTCCTCAGCCAAGGCCAAGCCCCGATTCAAGCGCGTGCTGATCAAGCTCAGCGGGGAGGCGCTCGGTGGGGAGTCCGGGGCAGGGATCTGTCCGGAAGCGGTCCATGACATGGCGACCCAGATCACCGAGGTGCAGAAGCTCGGGGTCGAGGTGGTCATCGTCGTCGGGGGCGGCAACATCTTCCGGGGCCTCCAAGGCAGCGAACGCGGGATCGAGCGGGCGACCGGTGACTACATGGGCATGCTGGCGACCGTCATCAACGCGCTGGCGCTCCAGGACGCCCTCGAGAAGCAGAAGGTCGCGACCCGGGTCCTCAGCGCCATCACCATGACGGCCATCGCGGAACCGTTCATCCGTCGACGCGCCGTCCGGCATCTCGAGAAGGGACGCGTCCTCATCTTCGGCGCCGGCACCGGCAATCCTTACTTCTCCACCGACACCGCCGCGGCCCTTCGTGCCAACGAGATCGGGGCCGAGGTCGTCCTGAAAGCCACCAAGGTGGATGGCATCGACGACAAGGATCCCAAGAAGTATCCGGATGCGAAGCGCTACGAACGCATCAGCTATACCGAGGCGCTCGAAAAGCGGCTCAAGGTCATGGACGCTGCAGCGTTCGCGCTGTGCCAGGACAACAAGATGCCGATCGTCGTCTTCGACTTCTTCCGCCCCCACAACCTCCTGCGTGTCGTCACCGGAGCCCGTGTCGGCACCCTGGTCACCCAGTAATCACCCACCCATTCCCATCCCCATTCCATGACCGACGAGATTCTGTTCGAGACCGAGGAAAAGATGCTCAAGACCGAGGAGCATCTGGTGCAGCAGTTCGCGGGCGTCCGAACCGGCAAGGCCTCGGCTTCGCTGATCGAGAACGTCCAGGTGGAGGCCTACGGGTCCCACATGCGGCTCAAGGAACTGGCGACCATCACGACTCCCGAGGCGCGGATGCTGATGGTGCAGCCGTTCGATGTCGGCAACACGAAGGCCATCGAGAAGGCGATCCAGAACTCCAACCTCGGCCTCAATCCGGCGACCCAGGGCAAGTTCATCCGCATCGTCCTGCCCGACCTGAGCGCCGAGCGCCGGGCCGAGTTCGTGAAGCTCTGCAAAAAGATGACCGAGGACGGCCGGGTCGCGATCCGCAACGAGCGGCGTCAGGCCATGGAGGCCCTCAAGAAGGCCAAGAACGACGGGACCTCCGAGGATGAGGTGAAGACGGCCGAGGGACAGGTCCAGAAGCTCACCGACCAGTACATCGCCAAGCTCGAGCAGCACCTCGCCCACAAGGAGAAGGAAATCCTCACGGTCTGATCCCCGCCGGGAATCTATCCGAACGGGAGGTTGACCGCGTGTTCAGGGCAGGAGGCGGACCTTGAGGTTCCGGAATTCGACCGGAGCCCCTTCGGATTCGAGGCAGAGGTATCCCGAGGCGGGTTTGCATTGGGAGCCACCCGACACCTCCTCACCGTTCACCCAGAGGCGGACCTCGCCGTTGAGGGCGCGGACGTAGTAGTGGTTCCACTCGCCGACCCCCCGGCTGCGGTTCTTGCTGGGAAAGCTTCGCTGGCCGTTCGGGGCCACCGGTGGGAAGGGTTTCATGGTGGCGGATCCCGTCGGGAAGACATCCCCATGGGTCGTGAACCAGTCGGCCTTCTTCTTGTGGTCGCGCTCATACTGTGCCGTGTAGCCGTGGTCCAGCACCTGCACCTCGATGCCTTCCGGCAGACGTCCGTTGCCGGCTTCGAGGTTCTGGATCGAGGAGTCGGTCGCCCACAGGAAGATGCCGGAGTTGCCGCCCGACTGGAGATGTCGCCACTCGACCACGAGTTCGAGATTGGTGATGGAGTGATGGGAGCGGATGACCCCAACGGGATTGCCGGTGCAGCGGATCACCCCGCCGTCCATCGACCACGTGTTGGTGGCGCAGTTCACGTTCTTGAACTGGTCGAGGGTCCAAGCGGTCCAGCCGGGACCGTCATCGGCAACAATCCGTGCGGTGGGTGAGGATCCAGAGGCCGGTTCAGCGGCTTGGCCATTGAAAAGGAGAGCGGCCAGTACGAGACCGAGTCTGGGGATGCGGACGAGGGAGTGCATGGTGAAGAAGGTCACCCAAAGGCTCGGGGAGTGCCAGCCTTGGCCTCGAAATTTGACCTCGCGATCCCCGTTGGGAATCCCAGGGGTACCGCAGCGCCCTGCGGCACGGGCCCAAACGGCACCTCTTTGGGGTAGGCTCAACTCTCGCGCCGCCTCAGCCATGCCCCGGGCCAGTGCGTGAGGTTGCGACGGAGGCCGCTCTCGTTGAACGGCCACGCGGGTTGCTCGAGCACGAACTCCGGATGGCGCCGGGCGAATTCCGCGGCGGCCTCGGTCGGATTGTCCCACGACCACTCCGGGTTGCCCCGGGGAGCCTGGGTCAGATCCCGCATGATGCCGTCGGTCGCCACGATGTAGGACCCCGGGGAGACGAGCCGGTGATAGGCTTCCAGTTCGGCCAGGACGTGATCCCGGGTGTGATTGGAATCCAGCAGCACGAGGACGCGCTCCCCGGGTTGGATCCGGCTCTGGACCTGCGCCACCGTCCCGGGATCGGTGGAGCCGCCCTCGATCAGGCTGATGGAGGAGGCGAGTGGGTGCTCTTCGATGGCCTTCCGATTGTGGGGACGGATCTCGATGTCGACCCCGATGACGCGTCCGCGCCCGAGCACCTTGCAGAGCGAGGCGTAGTAGACCAGCGACCCACCGTGGGCGACCCCGGTCTCGACAATCACGTCGGGCTGCACCCGATGCAGCACCTCCTGGGTTCGGACCATGTCCTCCGGCAGCTGGATGATGGGGCGTCCCATCCACGAGAACGTGTAGGAGTATTTCTGGTTCCAGCCCACGGTCAGCCAGTGGTCCGAGATCCAGTCGAAGGCCTCGTCGGAATAGAGCGGCACGGTCCGGGTGCCGTTGGCATCCGTGCGCGTGACCGTCTGGGCTTCGGTGTCGAGCAGCAGCTTCATGATCGGTGCGTCCGCAGTCCGTCCCGGGAAACATCCTCCACGGCATCGGTGACCTGAGTGTCCGTGGGGATCGGAGGTGTGGCAATCGGGATCCCAGCGGGTGTTTTCTTGCGGCCGTGCCGGTGGACGCGTATCAAGCCGCGGCTCCAATGAAAACCGGTCCCATTCTCGCGCTGGCGGTCCTGCTCGCCGGCTGTTCCACCTCCTCCACCCCCAAGTCCGGCATCGGCTCGAAGGATGCCGAGGGATTCATCCGGATCTCCGACGGCACCTGGAACGGATGGAAGGTGAATGAAAATCCCCAGGCCTGGACCCTCGCCGAGGGCGGGTTCCGCGCCCAGGGCCCACGGAGCCACAACTTCTACGTCGGGTCGCTCCAGCCCTTCAAAGACTTCGAGCTCAAGATCGACATCAAGACCGAGCCGGGATCGAACGGCGGCGTCTACATCCATACCAAGTACCAGGACACCGGGTGGCCGTGGGGCGGGTATGAGACCCAGGTCAACCAGACCCAGGGCGACTGGCGGAAATCCGGCAGCGTCTATGCGGTGCAGGATGTCCGTGAGGACAAGATCAAGGGTGTGACCCGCGACAACGAGTGGTACACCCACCATGTCGTCGTGAAGGGTGACACGATCCGGGTCTACCTGAACGGCACCCTGGTGAACGAGTTCAAGGAGGCGCCGGACCGCAAGCCGGGCAAGGATTTCGAGCGGAAGCTCAACGCCGGGACCGTGGCGCTCCAGGCCCACGATCCGAAGAGCGTGGTCTACTACCGGAACATCCGGGTGAAGCCGCTCTGACCGACGGTCGCACTTCGGCCCACACCAGAAACGAAAACCAGAAACGAAAAGGGGGGGTTTCGCCCCCCCTTTTTCTATTTCTTCTCCTCCTTCTTCTCCGCCGGAGGGGTGTTCGTCGCGAGGGCCGCCAGCTCGGCGCCCGTGTTCACATAGAGCCACGGCAGGGCATCCTTGAGCTTCGTGGCCCCCTCGGGGGTCACCTTGGTCTGCCAGACATAGACCGACCGCAGGTGTTTCAGTCCCTTGAGGTTCTCGAGGCCGGCATCGGTGATCTGTGTGCCGTAGAGGTTGATGCTGACCAGATTGGACAGGCCCTTGAGTCGGGCGAGGCCCGCGTCGGTGAGTCCGGTGAGGGGGGCCTGGAGATTCTGGAGGTAGCCGAGGTTGGCGATGCTGGCCAACCCAGCATCAGTGACCCGGGTGGCACCCAGGTTCAGCTCGACCAACGAGGTGACCTCCTTCAACGGGGCGATGGAGGCATCGGTCACGTTGGTGCCGGCGAGGCGGAAATTGGCCTCGCGCCAGGGGCTGTTCTGGGCGATGGGGCGGACCTCGAGTCCGGTCTTGGCCAGGGTTGCCACTGCGGCGGCTTCGCCGGAGGCCGGCTTGAACTCCTTCGGCAGCTCCGGCAGCGGGGGTTGGGGCGGGCCTTGACGGACCTGGGCCACCGGGGCCTTCGGCTTGTTTTTGGACTCGATGACGACGCCGTCGGGCCACGCCGCACCGGCATCGATCCACGCCTTGAGCACCGCGATCTGGTCGGCCGTGAGCCCATCGCCCTCGGGCGGCATCCGATCGTCATTCCCGGCGGGCAGGGAGACGCGCTTGATCATCTCGCTCCCGGCGGCGTCTTTGGCCTTCAGCGCCGGTCCATCCTTGCCGCCCTTGAAGGTCGCCTCCCTGGAGTCCAGCCGCAGCTTGCCCTTCTGCTTCTCCGCACCGTGACATTCGATGCATCGCTGCTGGAGCAGGGGCAGCACGTCCTTCTGGAAGTCGGGATCCGCCGCGAGGGCGCGGGTGCCGAGGACCAGTCCGGCCAGCAGGGAGGGGCGGAGGGATGCGGAGACGGAGGCAAGCTTCATGGTGTGGGTCGGAGACTAAGCGGTTGTCGGAGCGGATTTCAAACTCCGTTGTCGGACGGTCCCTCATCGGTATCGATTCGGGATTTTCCGCAGAATATCCGCTCCCGAACGCCCAACGCATCCGCAACCTGCGGCCTCGGGCAAGGGAGAGGTCCCCTCCCGGGCCGGAATGCCGGGCCATTTGAACCCGCGAGCGTTTTTCCGAGTCCACCGGCAAGGCGATTTCGGGATGGATTTCGAGGCCGCGTGGGCGTGGTGCGGGATTGACTTTGTCACCCATCTGTCGACGGTCAGCGCGTTCCTCGTAAGCGCGCGCCCCCCAACAGGGGAGGTGTCGTTTACAAATGTCCCCTCAACATGAAAAAACCATCGTTCCTCATGGCGGCGACAGCCCTGTCGCTCGCGTGTGTCGACGGACGTGCGGACTACCCGTCCACCGTCCTGTCCGACGGTCCAGCAGCCTACTATCGCCTGAATGATTCGCAGGCACGGTCGGCCATCAACGTCAACAGCGGCAGCCTTGGTGCCGCCGCGAATGCCATCAACGACCTGCCCACCGGCGTCGTGAGGTCGGTGCCCGGCGCCATCGTCGGCGATCCGAGCCGGGCTTCGTTCTTCGATTTCACGACCCG
>CAZZKQ010000173.1:0-7106 GCA_964654875.1 uncultured Verrucomicrobiota bacterium
GTCGCACCCCGGGTTTCGGCACCAACACCGCCGTCCCCGATAGCCACATCCCTCGATCGCCCACCGGTGGCGCCCATGAGTCAGAACGCGGCCGTTGGGGCAATTCCGCCGGTCCAGGTTCCACAGGCGAGGCCCGCTCCTGCATCCCGGTACTGGATCCCGTCGAGTTCCGGTCTGGTTCTGACGGTGTGGGGGCTGGGAGTTCTGGCGCTGTGGTCGCGTACCGCATGGCTGGCATTCCGGATGCATCGATTGGTGGCCGCCGGTCGACCGGTGTCCTCACCCACGTTGCTGGCCGCGTTGGAACAGGCCCGCAACCTCATCGGCGTCGGGAAGACCCTCAGCGTTCGGTCTCTGCCTGGACTCGACTCACCGGCCCTCTATGGAGCCCTGCGCCCGACCCTTCTCGTGCCGCCGGACCTGGAGCAACGGTTGCGACCCGAGCAGCTCCGTCACATCCTACTCCACGAATGCGCCCACGTGCGGCGTCAGGACATCGCGCTCAACTGGATCCTGGCCTTCCTGCAGGCGCTCCATTGGTTCAATCCGGCCGTCTGGTTCGCCTTCTCACGTCTCCGCGCCGAGCGGGAACTGGCCTGCGATGAAATCGCGCTCGAGGTGGCGGGTCAGGACGACTGCGAGGCCTACGGACAGACACTCCTGCATCTGCTCGCCTCCTGGTCGGGTTCGGCGTCGACCCCCACGCCGGGGGCGATCGGGTTGTTTGAACGGCATGGCGATCTCCGTCGTCGGCTGCGTTCCATCGCCGAGTTCCGTCCGGGTCGCCGGCTCGGGATTCCCATCGCGTTCCTGATTGCCCTCGCAGGTGCCGTGACCCTGACCGATGCCCAATCGCCCTCCGCGGTCCAGGCGCCGATAGCATTCGTCACGGCCACCAATCTCCCGACCGTGATCCCGCTGCGGTACACCAACGCGCTCGCGGCCCCTGAGAACCGGGACCTGTCCTCCGGTGGCAACTGGGCGAAGGCGCCCCGCGGTTCGAATGTCCTCGGGGGTGTCCACTTCGAGATCGACGGACTGATCCAGCTCGCGAGCCGGAATTCGGTCGCCGGAAACCGCGGCTTCCGCGACTTCGTCACGTTGTCGAGTCCCAGCCGTCGATATGGATCCATCCACCTGCTCGCCTCGGCCGCGTGGTCCGCGGAGCCCAATCGTCGGATCGCCGACGTCGTCTGGCGGTACACGGACGGATCCCTCGCCCGCAGTCCCATCGTGTACGGGGCCCATGTCCGGGACTTCTGGCGACGTCCGTTCGAGACACCCCGCACGGTCTCGTCCCGCCTCGCCAAATGCGCGGTGAGCTGGACCTCGCCCGACGCCCAACGGAACCAGGCCGCGCTGCGGTTCTATCGGGTGACCCTCCCCAATCCCGAACCCACCAAGACCGTGGCCTACCTTCAGATCCAGAGCTCCATGGAGGATGCCTCGTTGATGCTCCTCGCGGTCTCGTTGGATCCGCTCGAGGCCGGCAAGCGGCCCGATCCCTCCCCGGACGCGGAGGCGAAGGATCCGGAGTGGACGCGGCACCTGGGGGTGAACCTGGTCGAGGCTGCTACCTCGAAGGTCATCGGGGGCGCCACGGTGATCGCCACGGTGACCGGGGCGGGGCCCAAGGTGTCCCGGCAGTTTGTGGCGAATGGGAGTGGCGTCGCCGATGTGCTCCTGCCGACGGAACCCGTCACCGGGGTGACCCTTGAAGCCTCCGCCACGAACTACGCCACGGCACGAGTTCACCTCGACATCACCTCCACCAATCCCGTGCCGCCCTTTGTCACGATGCGTCTCCTCGGCGGTCTCCGGATCGGGGGCCGGATCGTCAGCACCTCGGGAGAACCGGTCGTCGGTGCCCGGGGTGGTGGCCGCCCGTTTCTTCAGAGGGCTGGAGCCCGATCTGGGCACCACGTCCTCCACGACGACGGAATTCCAGACACAACAGGTCCAGACGGACACGGACGGACGCTGGGAGATGGGATCCGTGCCGGAGTCGCTGCTGGACCGGATCCGTATCGACGTCACCCATGACGACTTCGGTCCTGCCTTCATCGAATCGCCGGCGATGAACCCATCGGTCCGGTCGGATCTATTGGCGAGGCGGCATGAGATCCGGCTCGTGCCCGGTGCGGTGGTCGTCGGGGTTGTGTTGAATTCGGAGGGTCGGCCGGTACCCGAGGCCACCGTGCGGGTGGGCCGTCTCCATTTCCAGGGCACCAAGGAAGGGCGGACCGATGCCACGGGGCGATTCCGGATCGGTGGGCTGACGCCCGAGAAAACGGTCATCTCGGCCCGGGCCAAGGGGCATGGCGGCGTGGCCGAGGAACTCACGGTCTCCCCGAAGACCCCGGAGGTGACGCTCCGACTCAAGCAGGGGCGCCAGTTCAGTGGGACCGTCACCGACGCAGACCACCAACCGCTGGCCGACGTCACGGTCTATACGGAGCCCGGGGCACCGGCGGGCCCATTTGTTCAGATCGATCTGGCCCGGGAGTTGAGGGATTTCATGACGCGGACCGAAGCGGACGGTTCCTGGACCTGGGAGGGAGGGCCCGACGCCGAGGTCCAGTTCAGCTTTTCCAAGGAGGGCTACAGCCGATCGGAGGCGGGCCTCCAACCCGGGAAACCCACCACGACGGTGCTCCAAAAAGTCCGCGAGGTGCGGGGCGTGATCGTGGATGCGGAGACCGGGGATCCGGTCACCCAGTTCCGCGTCGAGCCGCGGGCCCATGCGTTTTGGAGTCCCAGCGATGGCCGGGACGTGACCTCCTCCGAGGGACGCTTCGTGCTCCCGATCTACGACAACTCTTACGAACGGATCCAGATCAGTTCTCCGACCCACGAGCCCGTTGACGAGGCGATTCCCAAGTCCGTTGACGGGGTGATCGAGATGACCTTCCGACTGAAGAAATCCGGGGATTGGTCCGGAGTGGTGGTTGATGGCTCTGGACGCCCGGTCCCGGAGGCCTGGGTGGGCCTCACCCGGAGGCAAGGCGAGTTGCTGTTGGACGGGTACCGGTTGAGACCCGTATTTCCCGGCTCACCCATGGCCGTCGCGGGATCCGAGGGCGAGTTCCAGCTGAGGGCCATCCAAGATCCCAGTGCTGTGGTGGCAGCCACGGCGGAGGGCTTTGGTGTGACTCCCGCTGAGGAGTTTCAGCGGCATCATCACATCCGTCTTCTTCCCTATGGGACGCTCCAGGGGGTCTACCATGGAGATGCGGACCCCGACGGGATGGTCCAGCTGCGGCTGCAGCTGTTCTCAGGCGGGAATGCTCCCTCGCTCGGGATCATCCTGGCGGGATCTGCGGGACAATCCATCCCCGCCAACGGCCGCTTCGAGTTCACCACGATTCCTCCGGGAAACCACAAACTGTTCCGGGTGGCTCAGAAGAGGCAGAACACCGAGATCGCCCCCGTTCAGGACGTCGCCGGGGAGATCCGGGTGGTTCAGAAGGGGCCGATCACCGAGATCATCCCCCTTCAGGACGTCGTCGTGGAACCCGGTCAGACCACGACGGTGGAGGTTGGAACGCCGTGAAGGGGACTCACGCGGCGACGCGGCGACGCCAGAGGCGAGCTGAGAGTTGAGTGTTGAGAGCTGAGGGTTCAGGCAGGAGACACGACGGCCAATGCGGGCCTTGTAATGTCTTTGGACGGAGGCCGAAGGCTTCGATGGGTGGGTGATGCAGTGCCCTGCATCACGGGGCGCGGAAGCGCCCTCCCCGGTAGGGACGCTCTCCGTGGCGTCCCCATCTGGATCCGCGAGGGCTGAATGCATGGATCACCCCAGCCGGGATCCTCTGACGCGTGAGCGGATCCCGCCTCCCTTCACGGATGCGCAACGCGCGGCGGATCGAGATGGGGCCGTGACGGAGCACAGCCCTACCGTCAACTCTTCCGATCTTCCTCCACGTCTTGGCGTCCCCGCGTGAGTATCTCTCCCCCTACGGGACTGCGGCTCTGCCCCACGAACTCCTGATTCAGATTCCACTTGCTCCTCAAAGACTACACCTGTAGTCCTTTTATGGAGCACAGTTGTAGTCCTCCAGTTGGACCTGTCGGCTCCGCACAAAAATCCACCCCTACCCTCCGACTCATGAGCACTGCCGCACCCCGCATTTCCGACACCGAATGGGAGATCATGCGGGTCATCTGGGCCAGCCATCCGGCCACGACCGGTGAGATCACCGAACGTCTCGCCCAAACGGATCCCACCTGGCATCCCAAGACGGTCCGGACCCTTCTCGGGCGCCTCGTGGAGAAGGGGGCCCTGACCTACACGCCCGATGGACGGATCTTCCGGTATCGGCCGGCCGTCACCGAAGACCAGTGCGTCGCCGCCGCCTCCGAATCGTTCCTCGACCGCGTCTTTGGAGGCTCCCTCAAGCCCATGCTCGCCCACTTTGTCGAGCGGGAGGAGTTGTCGGCCGAAGACCTCAAGGACCTCGAGCGGATCCTCGCCCGCCGTCGCAAGACCCGCTGAACCCGGATCGCCCCACCGTCGCCCCCCTTCGACAGAACCCGTCATCCCTGCAGACCATGAACCTCCTCCAGAACCTCGGAACCCTGTCGGCACAGGTCTTTGTGTTGACCGCCCTCATCCTGGTGCTGACCCGGCTTCTGCAGACACGACTCACCGCCCGGGCCCGCTGCTGGATCTGGGGGTTGGTCGTCCTGCGCCTATGCCTGCCCGTTTCCATCGAGGCACCGTTCTCGCTGTTCAACCTGCTGCGCCCTGCCAGTGGTGCCCTCGAGGAGATGCCGCTGCCTCCGAGGGACGTCGCACCCCGGGTTCCGGCACCAACACCGCCGCCCCCGATAGCCACATCCCTCGATCGCCCGGTGGTGGCGCCCATGAGTCAGAACGCGGCCGTTGGGGCAATTCCGCCAGTCCAGGTTCCACAGGTGAGGCCCGCTCCTGCATCCGGGGACTGGATCCCGTCGATTTCCGGTCTGGTTCTGACGCTGTGGGGGCTGGGAGTTCTGGCGCTGTGGTCGCGTACCGCATGGCTGGCCTTCCGGATGCATCGGTTGGTGGCCGCCGGTCGACCGGTGTCCTCACCCGCGTTGCTGGCCGCGTTGGAACAGGCCCGCAACCTCATCGGCGTCCGGAAGACCCTCAGCGTTCGGTCCCTGCCCAGACTCGACTCACCGGCCCTCTATGGAGCCCTGCGCCCGACCCTTCTCGTGCCGCCGGACCTGGAGCAACGGTTGCGACCCGAGCAGCTCCGTCACATCCTACTCCACGAATGCGCCCACGTGCGGCGTCAGGACATCGCGCTCAACTGGATCCTGGCCTTCCTGCAGGCGCTCCATTGGTTCAATCCGGCCGTCTGGTTCGCCTTCTCACGTCTCCGCGCCGAGCGGGAACTGGCCTGCGATGAAATCGCGCTCGAGGTGGCGGGTCAGGACGACTGCGAGGCCTACGGACAGACACTCCTGCATCTGCTCGCCTCCTGGTCGGGTTCGGCGTCGACCCCCACGCCGGGGGCGATCGGGTTGTTTGAACGGCATGGCGATCTCCGTCGTCGGCTGCGTTCCATCGCCGAGTTCCGTCCGGGTCGCCGGCTCGGGATTCCCATCGCGTTCCTGATTGCCCTCGCAGGTGCCGTGACCCTGACCGATGCCCAATCGCCCTCCGCGGTCCAGGCGCCGATAGCATTCGTCACGGCCACCAATCTCCCGACCGTGATCCCGCTGCGGTACACCAACGCGCTCGCGGCCCCTGAGAACCGGGACCTGTCCTCCGGTGGCAACTGGGCGAAGGCGCCCCGCGGTTCGAATGTCCTCGGGGGTGTCCACTTCGAGATCGACGGACTGATCCAGCTCGCGAGCCGGAATTCGGTCGCCGGAAACCGCGGCTTCCGCGACTTCGTCACGTTGTCGAGTCCCAGCCGTCGATATGGATCCATCCACCTGCTCGCCTCGGCCGCGTGGTCCGCGGAGCCCAATCGTCGGATCGCCGACGTCGTCTGGCGGTACACGGACGGATCCCTCGCCCGCAGTCCCATCGTGTACGGGGCCCATGTCCGGGACTTCTGGCGACGTCCGTTCGAGACACCCCGCACGGTCTCGTCCCGCCTCGCCAAATGCGCGGTGAGCTGGACCTCGCCCGACGCCCAACGGAACCAGGCCGCGCTGCGGTTCTATCGGGTGACCCTCCCCAATCCCGAACCCACCAAGACCGTGGCCTACCTTCAGATCCAGAGCTCCATGGAGGATGCCTCGTTGATGCTCCTCGCGGTCTCGTTGGATCCGCTCGAGGCCGGCAAGCGGCCCGATCCCTCCCCGGACGCGGAGGCGAAGGATCCGGAGTGGACGCGGCACCTGGGGGTGAACCTGGTCGAGGCTGCTACCTCGAAGGTCATCGGGGGCGCCACGGTGATCGCCACGGTGACCGGGGCGGGGCCCAAGGTGTCCCGGCAGTTTGTGGCGAATGGGAGTGGCGTCGCCGATGTGCTCCTGCCGACGGAACCCGTCACCGGGGTGACCCTTGAAGCCTCCGCCACGAACTACGCCACGGCACGAGTTCACCTCGACATCACCTCCACCAATCCCGTGCCGCCCTTTGTCACGATGCGTCTCCTCGGCGGTCTCCGGATCGGGGGCCGGATCGTCAGCACCTCGGGAGAACCGGTCGTCGGTGCCCGGGGTGGTGGCCGCCCGTTTCTTCAGAGGGCTGGAGCCCGATCTGGGCACCACGTCCTCCACGACGACGGAATTCCAGACACAACAGGTCCAGACGGACACGGACGGACGCTGGGAGATGGGATCCGTGCCGGAGTCGCTGCTGGACCGGATCCGTATCGACGTCACCCATGACGACTTCGGTCCTGCCTTCATCGAATCGCCGGCGATGAACCCATCGGTCCGGTCGGATCTATTGGCGAGGCGGCATGAGATCCGGCTCGTGCCCGGTGCGGTGGTCGTCGGGGTTGTGTTGAATTCGGAGGGTCGGCCGGTACCCGAGGCCACCGTGCGGGTGGGCCGTCTCCATTTCCAGGGCACCAAGGAAGGGCGGACCGATGCCACGGGGCGATTCCGGATCGGTGGGCTGACGCCCGAGAAAACGGTCATCTCGGCCCGGGCCA
>CAZZKQ010000174.1:0-7091 GCA_964654875.1 uncultured Verrucomicrobiota bacterium
CGAGGAGACCCACACCGCGTCCTGGGAGGTCCCCGATCCCTGCGGGGAGGACGCCCACTCCCCGGTGCCCGGGCTTGTCCATCGCTATCCCGACCGGGTCCTGTTCCTCGTGACCGATCGCTGTGCTGCCTATTGCCGGTACTGCACACGTTCCCGTCTGGTGAGCAATGCCAGTGGCTACGATTTCCAGCCCGACTTCGAGCGGCAGATCGAGTACATCGCCGCCCATCCGGAGGTCCGGGACGTGCTCCTGAGCGGTGGTGATCCGCTGCTGCTGTCGGACGACAAGCTCGATGAACTCCTGGGTCGCCTCCGGGCGATTCCCCACGTCGAGTTCCTCCGGATCGGGTCGCGGATCCCCATCTTCATGCCCCAACGGGTGACGCCCGGGCTGGTGGACCGCCTGAAGCGACATCACCCGCTCTTCATGAGCGTCCACACGAACCACCCCCGGGAACTCACCACCGAAGTCCGCGCAGCGCTGGGTCGGCTGGCCGATGCCGGCATCCCCCTGGGCAACCAGTCGGTGCTGCTGCGCCAGGTCAATGACGACCCCGAGGTGATGAAGGCTCTCGTCCACAAACTGCTCCTGTGCCGGGTGCGCCCCTACTACCTCTACCAGTGCGACCTGATCCAGGGCTCGGCCCACCTCCGTTCCTCGGTTCGCAAGGGGCTCGAGGTCATGGAGTCCCTGCGCGGGCACACCACCGGATATTCCGTTCCGCAGTACGTGATCGATGCCCCGGGGGGCGGCGGGAAGGTTCCCGTGAACCCCGACTACATCGTGAGCCGGAACCGCGACCGTGTGCTGATCCGGAACTACGAGGGCGAGATCTTCGAGTACCCGGAACCGCCGGAGCCTCGCGCCATTCCACTCGGAGAATCGCGGAACCGACCCACCCTCGGATTCGACCCCGATCGCGCCACCCCGGCCTCCCTGCGATCGAGGTACTATCCGAAATTCGCCTGAACGCCGCCCCTCAGTAGTCGAGGGCCAGATTGTCGGCCGCAACAGCCGCTTCCAGACGTCGGGCGGCCTCGGCATCCGCATCCATCCTGCAAGGATCCCCAAGGCTGCGGGCGAGCCCTTGGAACAGTCGGGCCACGGCCGAACGCACCTGGGAGCGCTCCCGCCGTCGGAACATCCTCAGGACCTGTGGACACGGACACCCCGGAGTCGCCAGGTATCGAAAATCGGCTTCGGACAGGCATCGCGACTCGATCTCAGCAGACTCGAATGCACCTCGTGCGTAGGCATAGACCAGCAGCGTGAGGATCATCGGGTACGGATAGCGTTCGCCGCCGGCGACGTACTGCACCTCGATGCCCGGCATCACCCCGCCTTGGACTGCCTCGAGCACGTGTTGGATCAAGCGTTCGGTGCCGACCCAATCGACCAGATCCACGGGAACCTCCCGCCGATCCACACCCTCAGGAATCACCCCTGTTCCCATGATCCCAGTGGGCACCCATCCTGTTACGGTTCCATGGCACACGGGTGACATCTATGGAGATCACCTATCCCTCTCCAAATTATTCCTATCATCGAATCCGAATCTATTGATTTAACCCTTGCTGCACCAGCTCTCGGCTTCATAGCCTGACGGCATGATACGACAGGGTTGGGTTGCGAAGCCGTATTCGAGGGGCGGAGGATTGGTCGACCTGTTGCGTCGGCGCGTGGCGATCATCGACGGCGCCATGGGGACGACCATCCGCACCTACGGCATGAAGGAGGCGGACATCCGGGGGAATCGCTTCGCAGACTCCAGGAAGGACCTGCTCAACAATGGGGACCTCTTCTCCCTGACGCAGTCGGGGATGATCTGCGACATCCACCGGCGGTTTCTCGAGGCGGGCGCCGACATCATTGAGACCAACACCTTTTCAGCGACCAGCATCGGTCAGAGCGAGTTCTTCGTGGACGATCCCCGGGAACACGGGGGACGAAAGGATCCGGAGTTCTTCCAGAAGGTGGTCGACGACCGCTCCCTTGATGAACTCGCCTGGGAGATCAACGAACAGTCGGCCCGGCAGTGTCGTGAGTGGGCCGACCGCGTCGCCAACGCGACCGGCCGGCAGCGTTTCGTCGCCGGGGCCATCGGACCCCTGACCGTGTCGCTGTCGAACTCACCGGATGCCGACGACGCCGGATTCCGGGTCGTCACCTTCGACCAGGTGAAACGGGCCTATCGAACCCAGATCCGGGCGCTCATCCGGGGCGGCTGTGACACCCTGCTGGTCGAGACCATCTTCGATTCCCTCAACTCGAAGTCGGCACTCGTCGCGATCCAGGAGATCTTCGAGGAAGACGATATCCGGCTCCCCGTGATGATCTCGGCGGCCGTGGGTCGCGGCGGTGAGACCATGATCTCCGCCCAGACCGTCGAGGCATTCTGGAACGCGGTCGAACACATCCAGCCCCTCTCGGTTGGACTCAACTGCTCGCTCGGTCCCGACCTCATGCGGCCGTTCCTCGAGGAGCTGTCCCGCAGATCCTCGGCCGCGATCTCCTGCTACCCCAACGCCGGGCTGCCCAATCCGCTGTCGCCGACGGGCTTCGATCTGAAGCCGGAGGACATGGGACGCTTCCTGGGCGAGTTCGCCGCGGGCGGACTCATCAACATCGCCGGTGGCTGCTGCGGCAACACCCCCGATCACATCGCGGCCATCGCCAGGTCGCTCGAGGGTCGTCACCCCCGTGAGTTCGGCCCCCGCGAACACGGCACCGAGCGTCTCGGAGGTCTCCCCGGAGGCATCCCCTCCACTCCCGCAAACCCCACCCTGCCGCTCCGCCTCTCCGGCTCCCAGCCGTTCACCCAGCAGGTCGGTCAGTTCATCCTCATCGGGGAGCGGACCAATGTCGCCGGATCCCCGAAGTTCGCGAAGCTCATCAAGGACGGAAAATACGACGAGGCCGTCGCCATCGCCCGCCAACAGGTCGAGAACGGCGCCAACATCATCGACGTCTGCATGGACGAGGGCCTGATCGACGGCGTCGCGGCCATGACCCGGTTCCTCCAGCTGCTCGGGAGCGAGCCTGAGGTCGCCCGGGTGCCCATCATGGTCGATTCCTCCAAGTGGGAGGTCATCGAGGCCGGACTGAAGTGTCTCCAGGGCAAGGGTGTCGTGAACTCGATCTCGCTCAAGGAAGGCGAGGCCAAGTTCCGGGAACAGGCCACGAAGGTGCTACGCTACGGCGCCGCCGTCGTGGTCATGGCCTTCGACGAACAGGGCCAGGCCGCCACCTACACCGACAAGATCCGGATCTGCGAACGGGCCTATCGGATCCTCGTCGACGAGGTCGGATTCCCCCCCGAGGACATCATCTTCGACCCCAACATCCTCACCGTCGGCACCGGCATCGAGGAGCACAACAACTACGCGGTCGACTTCATCGAGGCCACCCGCTGGATCAAGGGCCACCTGCCCCACGCCAAGGTCAGCGGCGGCGTCTCCAACGTCTCGTTCGGCTTCCGCGGCAACAATCCCGTCCGCGAGGCCATGCACAGCGCCTTCCTCTTCCACGCCATCCGTGCCGGCATGGACATGGGGATCGTCAACGCGGGCATGCTCGAGGTGTACGAGGAGATCGAGCCGGAGCTCAAGGTCCTCGTCGAGGACGTCCTGCTGAACCGTCGGCCCGACGCCACCGAACGCCTCGTCCACCACGGCGAACGGCTCAAGGCCTCTGGTGCGGACAAGACCGAAACCAACGAGAAGAAGGAGGAGGAGTGGCGCCGGGGCACCGTCGAGGAACGCCTCACCCACGCCCTCGTCAAGGGCCTCGACACCCACATCGAGACCGACACCGAGGAGGCCCGGGCCAAGCTCGGCCGTCCCCTCGCCGTCATCGAGGGTCCCCTCATGGCCGGCATGGGCGTCGTGGGCGACCTCTTCGGCGCCGGGAAGATGTTCCTGCCCCAGGTCGTGAAATCGGCCCGGGTCATGAAGAAGGCCGTGGCCTATCTCACCCCCTTCATGGAGGCCGAGAAGGCTGCAGCGGCCGCCGCCGGCCAGGAGATCAAGGCCCAGGGAAAGATCGTCCTCGCCACCGTGAAGGGCGACGTCCACGACATCGGCAAGAACATCGTCGGCGTGGTCCTCGCCTGTAACAACTACGAGGTCATCGACATGGGTGTCATGGTCCCCTGCGAGAAGATCCTGGAGCGGGCGCGTCAGGAGAAGGCCGACATCATCGGACTGAGCGGCCTGATCACGCCATCGCTCGACGAGATGGTCCATGTGGCCCGGGAGATGGAGCGGACCGGGATGAAGATCCCGCTGCTCATCGGCGGGGCCACGACCAGCCGGGCGCACACCGCCGTGAAGATGGCCCACCACTACTCGGAGCCGATCGTCCACGTTCTGGATGCCAGCCGGGCGGTCCCGGTCGCCAGCAGCCTGCTCAGTCCGGAGAACAAGCCGGGGTTCGTCCGACAGCTCCGCGAGGACTACGAGCGTGCCCGGCGGCAGCACGCCAGCCAGACGACGCCCCTGAAGGACCTCGGTGCCGCGCGTGCGAACGGTGCACGGTTGGCCTTCGACGCCCTGCCCCAGCCCGCGTTCCGCGGCATCTGCGAGGTGGTCGCCCCCGGTGTCCAGCCCCACACCCCAGGCGCACGGACCCTCACGGTGACCCTCGACGATCTCGTCCCGCTGATCGACTGGTCGCCGTTCTTCCACACCTGGGAACTGCGCGGACGCTTCCCCTCGATCCTCGAGCACGAGAAGCATGGCGAGGAGGCACGGAAGCTCTTCGCCGATGCCCAGATCCTGCTGGGGCGGATCCGACAGGAACGCCTGCTCGAGCCCAGGGGTGTCTATGGGTTCTTCCCCGCTGCGCGGGACGGTGATGATGTCCACCTGTTCGACGGACCCGAGCGACGCCAGCGCATCGCGACATTCCATTTCCTCCGGCAACAGACCGAGAAGGGCGATGCCAGCCCGAACTGGTGCCTCGCCGACTTCATCGCCGGTGCCGACAGCCCGATTCCGGATCACCTCGGTGCCTTCAGCGTCAGCGTCGGGTTCGGACTCGAGGCACTCGTGAAGGAGTTCAAATCCCATCACGACGACTACAACGCCATCCTCGCCGAGGCTCTCGCGGATCGTCTGGCCGAGGCCTTCGCGGAGTTCCTCCACCGCCAGGCCCGCATCGACTGGGGATTCGGAAGGGACGAGAACCTCTCCAACGACGACCTGATCGAGGAGCGCTACCGCGGCATCCGTCCAGCCCCGGGCTACCCCGCCTGCCCCGACCATACCGAGAAGGCCACCCTCTGGGGTCTGCTCGGCGTCGAGGAACGCACCGGGATCCAGCTGACCGAGAACTTCGCCATGTGGCCCGGCAGCAGCGTGAGTGGGCTCTACTTCGCCCATCCCGACTCCAAGTACTTCGCGGTCGGCAAGCTGGACAAGGACCAGGTCGCGGACGTCGCTCAGCGCAAGGGTCGTCCGGTGACGGAGATGGAGCGCTGGCTGGGACCCTGGCTGAACTACGACCCGGGAACGCCCGTCTCCCAGGGCTGACCCCTGTCCCCCACCGTCACTTCAGGCGACGCGACCACGCGGCCAGCTGGCGCCGGACACCGGCAGTTCCAGGGGCCCCGGTGGACGTCCGCTTCGCCATTGCCCGACGGAGCTCGAACACCCTGCCGATGTCGTCGCCAAATGCCGGCGAGATCGACCGGAATTCCTCCGTCGTGACCGCATCCAGGGGCTTCCCCGCCGTCTCGGCGAGCGCCACGACAGCACCCACGAGGTGATGGGCCTGGCGGAATGGAACACCCTGCAGGACGAGATGGTCGGCCAGATCGGTCGCCAGCAGCTGCGGGTCCGCCGAAGCCCGTGCACAGACCTCAGGCTTTGCAGCGGTGTTCCGGACCATGCCCGCCATCAGGCGCAGACACGACCGGACCGTGTCCGCAGTATCGAAGACCCGCTCCTTGTCCTCCTGGAGATCCCGGTTGTAGGTCATCGGGAGTCCCTTCAGGAGGGTGAGCAGGGACATGAGGTTTCCGACCACCCGACCGGTCTTCCCGCGCGTGAGCTCGGCAACGTCGGGATTCTTCTTCTGCGGCATCAGCGACGAACCAGTCGTGTAGGCGTCGGCGATCCGGATGAAGTTGAACTCGCTGGTCGCCCACAGGATCAGATCCTCCGCCAGGCGGCTCAGGTGGATGGCCGACAGCGCCGCGGCCGAGCAGAACTCCACCAGGAAATCACGGTCGCTCACGGCATCCATCGAGTTCTGGGTGATGCGCGGACGTCCCTTCGCATCGACGAACCCCAGCTCCCGGGCCACGAACTCACGGTCCAACGGCAGCGTGCTTCCGGCGAGGGCCCCGGAACCCAGCGGACACACGTTGGCCCGCCCCGAGGCCTCGGCGAAGCGTTCCCGGTCGCGGGACAGCATCTCCACGTAGGCCAGGGCATGGTGGGCCAGATAGACCGGCTGGCCCCGCTGGAGGTGGGTGTAGCCGGGCAGGATGACTTCGGGATGGCGTCGACCGAACTCCACGAGCGCCTTCTGGAGTTCGGCAAGGTCCCGATCGACCGCCGCGCACTCGTCGCGCATCCACAGTCGGATATCGAGGGCGACCTGGTCGTTCCGCGAGCGTCCCGTGTGGAGCTTCGCGCCGGCCGGGGTCCGACGCGTCAGCTCGGACTCGAGGTTCATGTGGACGTCCTCGAGGGCCGGGTTCCACTGGAATCGTCCCGACTCGATGTCGGCCACGATCGACTGGAACCCCTTCCGGATCGCCTCGAGTTCCTTGCGGGTCAGGACCCCGATCCGCTGGAGCATCGCCGCGTGGGCCAGGGAACCGCGGATGTCCTGCCGCCAGAGCCGCCAGTCAAAGGAGATGGACTCGGAGAAGGCGGCGACATCGGCCGCCGGGCCCGACGCAAAGCGTCCGGAGCGCGAGACGACGGAGGAGGCAGGAGACGAATGCTTCACGTCCCGGAGCGTGCCCCATCCGGCCGGGGCGTCGCAACCGGAACGGTCCCCGGGACAACGACACCAGGGACTCCGCGGTTCAGTTGAGCCCGATGTCCCGTCGGACAAAGGTCGGGACGTCCAGGTTCTC
>CAZZKQ010000175.1:0-7090 GCA_964654875.1 uncultured Verrucomicrobiota bacterium
GCATCACCTCCACCGGGCGCATCTACGTCACCGATCCAGGCAACAAGAGGGTGTGGCTGGTACAGCCCGACGGCTCCAAGCGCGTGGTTGACGAGGGCATCGGATTCCCGAACGGCGTCCAGCTGTCTCCCGACCAGACGTTGCTGCTCGTGGCCGATACCCGGGGGCAGTTCGTCTGGTCGTACCAGATCGCCGAGGATGGCTCCCTGCGGTTCAAGCAGCGCTACCATCACCTGCATCTGGTCGACGGTTCGACCCAGAGCGGGGCCGACGGGATGACGGTGGACCGGGACGGGCGGCTGTATGTGACGACCGAGGCCGGTCTGCAGTTCTGCGACCAGGCAGGCCGCGTGAACGGGATCATCCCGAAGCCCCAGCGGCAGTGGCTGTCGAATGTGACGTTCGGCGGACCGGAGTTCAGCGACCTCTATGTGACCTGTGGCGACAGGGTCTATCGCCGTCCGACCCGGGTCCGTGGAGTGCAGAGCGGCACGGCTCCGATCCGGCCCGCGCCGCCTCGCCTGTAGACGCAGCTGGGAGTCATTGGCTCACCGGAGCATCTTCCGTCCATGGCGAGGGCATGAGCAAGCGAGGTGTTTTTGGGACGCCTCGAGTTGGGCACACTGTCGAGCCTCCAGTGGCAGGGCTGACTCGGAGCGGAGTAGCGCAGGGCCATGCACGCCAGGCGGAGCGCCAAGACTGTCGAGTCACGCGTCCGCAGGGTGTTCCCTGACCCGACCGGCCGTCACCCCCTCGCGAGTGCCTCGTGCCCCATCGCACGGTGCGGGGATCACTTCACCGGAGGCCCCGCTGCACTCGCCTTCAGGGCATTCAGATACTGTCGTGCCTGGCTGTTGTTGGGATTGCGGCGGAGCACCTCCTCGAACTCCCGGATCGCATCGGCATACTGCGCCTGTTTCGCGAGGGCTACTGCCCAGTTGAATCGCGCCAGGGTGTGTTCCGGATTGAGCCGGACCACCTCCCGGAACTCCGGCTCCGCCTCGGCAAACTTCCCGTCGACGCCGAGTTCCACACCGAGCAGGTACCGCGGTTCCCAGTAGGTGGGCCTGAGAGCAATGGCCTCCCGAAGGCACTGGATGGCCTCGGAACGCCGCCCCTGGGCGGCGAGCACATCCGCCCTTCGGACGAGGACCCGGGGGTCGTCGGGACGGCGCGACTGGAACACGGCGTACTCCCGCAAGGCTTCCTCCCATTTCTTCTGGGCCGCGAGGATCTGTCCGAGATCCAGATGGGCCTCGTCGAGGTCGGGTCGGATCGCGAGGGCGGCCCCGAACCGTTCCTTCGCATCGTCGAACCGCTTCAGCCGCGCCAGGAGGCGTCCGGACTGGTAGGGTGCGAGGTAGTGGTGTGGCAACAGGCCGGCGAGCATCTTCCACTCGCCGAGAGCGGCCTCCGGATCCCCCGCCATCTCGAGGAACTCGGCGAAGTTCTGGTGGATCCACGCCCGCTCCGGACGTCGCCGGATCGCCGCCTCGAACCGCTCCTTGGCCTCGGCGACCTCACGGGGATGGAGGCGCGGGCGGAGTTCGGACATCTGCTCGGCAATCCGACGCCGCTGGGCCGCGTGGTTGAACTGGCTGGTATAGGGTGCCTCATTCAGACGACGCGCGATGTCCTCGAGCATCGCGTAGCGGTTCCAGTCCGAAAGCCCGAGCTGATCGGCACACGCGGCGGCATCGGGCCAGGCACTGCGCCCTTTCGCCGTGATCTCCTTCGGGAGCCAGGGGACAACGGCGTCGGCCAAGGCCACCGCAAGCCGGTAGTTGCCCTCGGGATTGGGGTGGACGTGCTCGTAGAACAGGTCTCCCCCGGCGATGCCGAAATCACTGGCCTCTGCGACGGCCTTCTGGGCATCGACGAAGCCCACACGGCGGCCCTTGGCCTCCTCGGCGACCGTGGTCACGGCGAGGTGGAGGGGGGAATCCGCCCGGAACGGCAACGCATCGAGGTCGCGGGCCATCAGGAATTCGGTCCTGGCCGCGCTGGCGTTCCCAAGGGAGAGCTCGCACACCCCGAGCCGAAAGTGGGTCTCGGCATCGCGGGGGTCGACATCGAGGATGGACCGACAACCCTCCGCCGCGATGCGCCAGCCCGTCGCGGAATCCCCGGAAGGACCCGAATTGGTTGGGGCCGCACGGAACGCCGCAAGCGCCCGGGCGACATCCTCCGGGGAGATCTTGCCCCCCCTCCAGGTCCCGAACGGCGCGCAGTCCCGAAGATTTGTTGCCATGGTGGAGAGGACGACCGGGATCCCAGCCTTCTCGCCCGTGCGCACCACCTCATCGAGGTTGCGCCGGAAGGCGTCCTGCACGACGGCGCGACGCGGATCGGACGGCGGGAGTTCCGAGTCCCGGAACGCCTTGAGACCAGCCCACTCCGTCGGCCTCGAGCGGGACTGCATCCGTTCCTGAATCTCGGTGAGCCACTGACCCAGACGGGTCTTCCGCGCCCCCATCAGCCAGCGCACCAGTTCCTGGTGGACCGCCCCGCCCCCGAACGAGGTCTTCGGAAAGAACGGTCCGCTGTACTCGTTGTTGCCGGCGTAGACGATCCAGAGGTCGCCATCATATCGGACCACCTCATTGGCGATCTCCCGCATCACATGGGAATTGATGGCGGTCATGGCCGCCGGAATCACCTCGAACCGGGTCCCCGGGAATCGATCCTCCAGCAGGACCTCGAGATGGGGCGCCAGTCCCAACGAGGGACGCGGATCTCCGAGCGCGGCAGATTCGCCAAACAGGAAGATGCGGTAGACCCCGGGCTCCTTCCTGGCTGTGAATGCCGTCGCGACCGGGCTCCGGGCAATGCGGGACGGAAAGAAACGCCAGCCAAACCGGGGGTTGTCGACCCGCATCTCCCGGCCGTCGATCCGGGACGGCACAAAGAACGAGGTTGGATAGCCATATCCGGTCACCCGCAGGGTCAGCTCGATGGAGCCAAAGAACAACGCCGGCACCACGATCGCCAGCAGCACCCGGAGCAGCCGCGGGCGCCAGAGGTCCCAACCCCGCTTCGACCGCGAGGCCCAGACCGGACGCTCACGCGGAGGGGGCGAGATCGGACGGGACTCCTCGTTGGCCTTCACCGGGTAAAAACTACCGGGTGCCCCTATCTGCAACAAGGACGCACTGTACCGAGGGCCCAGGAGGCCCGTGTGCCCGGCTGCTCTATGCTCTGCTCTTTGCTCTTTGCCCTGACCCCCAAGGTGGCGAGACTCCGTGGAGTGTCGTTATCGATGGAGCCCTCCCTGCCCACATCCCGCCATCGCCCGAGGCCTTCGCGGACGCTCGGCTTCTGGTTCGTGGCCATGGGGTTCCTCTGCGGCCTCGCCTTCACCGCGGCACGGGCCCAGGACAGTGCGGAGCGTCTGGCCTACGAGGCGGCCCTGAGGGATTTCGACCTGGGCCAATGGGAGCGGGCGGCCGCCTCCCTGGCCGCGTTCTCGAACGCCCATCCCGAATCCCGGCTCCGCCCGGAGGCGGAATCCCGGCTCCGGTTCGCCGAGGCCGAACGCAGCTGGTCCGCCGGGGACTGGTCGGGATCGGCGCGTTCGTTCTCCAACTACCTTGCATCCCCGACGCCCCCCCCGATGGCGGCGGTCGCCTCCATCCGACTGGCCCAATGTCGGCTCAAGGAAGGCGAACCGGCCGCCGCGCTGGAGATCCTCCAGTCGACCAACGGGGCGTTCGCCCAGGCCCTCCAGCTGCGCTCGGACGCCCCGCTCGTCCTCCGTGGACTTCTGACCCGGGCCGAGGCGCTCCAGGCGCTGAAGCGGCCGGCCGAGGCGATCGCATCGCTCCAGGATGCCGAGTCCCTGGCGTCGTCCCCCCGGGAGAAGGCGCTGCGGTGGCGGGTCCTGGCGGGTCTGCACGAGGATTCGGGTCAACCCGCGGAGGCGGCCCGGGCCGCGGAGGCGTGGGGCAGGATCCTGGCCGAGGAGGGGCTCCCAGAGACCCGGGCCGAGGCCAATGCCCTCGCCGGGAGGCTCTGGGGCCGGGCCGGGGATCGTGGCGCCGCCGAGGCCGCCTACGCCCGCAACCTTGCCCCTGAGACCCCTCTCGACCGCCAGCGGGAAGCCACCCTCGCCCTGGCGGATCTCGCCGCAGGGCAGTCCGACTGGACCCGGGCCCGGGAGCGGCTGGAGACCTATCTGACCGGCCATCCCGATGATCCCGGCGCGGCGGAATTCCAACTCCGGATCGGCCAGTCGCTGCTGCAGCAGTTCCTGCAGGAACGCAGCCTCACCAACGCCCCGGCCGGTGGCGCGGCGCTGCTGACACGGGCGATTGGGCAGTTCTCGGAGGGCCTGAAACGGTCCCCCTCCCCGCCATGTGCCGGAGAGCTCCATCTCGGCCGGGGCTGGGCCCTCTGGGAATCGCTGGGCGCCAAGGATCCGCCGGAGCGGATCCAGGCCGCGGCATCCGATTTCGAGGCGGCCCTGCCGCTGCTCCCGCCCGGATGGGAGGGCTCGATCGCCCGCTTCAAGCTCGCCGACGCAGAGCTGCGTCTGGGCAACCCCGCCAAGGCGCTGAAGCAGCTGCGGGATCTGATCCGGGACTCCGGCACGAATGCCCGAGTCCAGAAGGAGCTCCTGCCCAAGGCACTGGTCCAGGCCGCCCAGGCCGCGGTGGAGGCCCGGGAGCCGACCGCTGCGCGGGAATCCGCCGAGGAACTCCTCCAGCGCCGGCTCCCGGAGCCGGAGATCGCCCCCTCGGTGATGATCGTGGCCCAGCTGCTGGCGGAGACGGGGGATCCGGAGTCGGGGCGTGGACTGCTGCGGCGCTTCCTGAAGGACTACCCGTCCGGGATCTCGGCGCCCGATGCGGAGCTCGGACTCGCCGCGATCGAGCTCCGAACCCGGGCCTGGGGACCGGCGGTCGGGGCCCTCGACCACTGGATCGCCACCCATCCGGACCATCCCCGCCGGCCCCAGGCGGAATTCGACCGCGCGTGGGCGATGGTCCAGGCCGGGCTCACGGACAATGCCGGCGCGCGCTTCACCGAGATCGCCACCCGGTTCCCGACCAACCCCGTCTCGCAGACCGCCTCGCTGTGGCTGGCCGACCATGCCTTCTCGCAGGGGGACTATGCCCAGGCTGAACGGCTCTGTGTGACTCTTCTGACGAACACCGTCTGGCGGGGCAGTCCCCAATGGCACGAGGCCCGGCTCCGTGCCGCGGAGTCGGCGCGTCGACGCCAGAGCGTCGCCAGCGCCCGGGAACAGTTCCTGGAACTGCTCAACGACCGGACCACCCCGACCCCGCTTCTGCCCCAGGCCTACCTCTCCCTGGGTGAGACCCACGTGCAGACGCCGAGGGTCGACGACGTGACCCCGGTGGAGCCCTACCGGAGGGCCCTCGAGGCGTTCACGGCGGCGGCCCAGTTCACCAACTCGCCCGTGTCGATCGCCGCCCTCGGCCGCATGGCCGACTGCCACCTGCAGCTCGCGACCCAATCGACCAACAGCTACGCCAAGGCGGACGAGCTCTACCGGCGGATCATCGCCTCGCCAAGGGCCGACATCACCGCCCGATCGAAGGCGTCGGTCGGCCTCGGTGTGGTCGCCGAGAAGCGGGCCGCCCTGCAGTCGGAGTCGGCCGCAAAGCCCCTGCAGGAGGCCGCGCTCAACCACTACCTCGATGTCGTGAACGGTTCGCTCGCCCGCCCCGGGGAGGCCGCCGATCCCTGGTGGCTCAAGGAGGCCGGACGCGAGGCCGGACGTCTCCTCGAGGCAGCCGGACGCTGGCGGGAGGCGGCCACCCTCTACGATCGGCTTGCCGGGGAACTCCCCGCCCTCAGGGCCACCCTCGAGCTCCGGTCCCGTCAGGCCCTGCAACGGATCCAGCAGTGACCGGGGCCAGGTCCTGACGTCGCACGCCGGGCCCGTCTCGTCCCGCCCCTCCAACCGACTCCGGTAGATAGCGATCCGGGGCAATTGATCCTCGCCAAACCCGACTTCGCCGGGAAGGTTTCGCCACCCTCGAGACGGGTCCGGTCTGCACCCCCACCCAAGATGCCCCTCCGCACCTCCAGACCTCTCTCCCACTTGAGCCACCTCGGCCACCTGGTCCTCCAGGTCCTCCTCCTTGTTGCCATCGGAGGTGCATCGATGGCGTCGGAACCCGCGCTGGTGGGGGTCGGGGCCCTCTGGCGCTACGACCCGCGCGGCCTGCCGGCGCCGGAAGGCTGGAACCAGGCCGGCTTCGATGACAGCGCCTGGCCCGAGGACCGGTCGGGCTTCGGTCGGACCACCTGGGGGGAAACCACGCTGCTGCCCTGGACGGACCGGGGGTCCGGCACGGTGCTCTTCAGGACGACGTTCCAGGTCGACGATCCCGGAACGATCCAGAGCCTCGCCCTGCTGTGTGACTGGCAGGGCGGGTTCGTGGCCTATCTCAATGGACAGGAATGCCTGAGACGGGGTCTCGCCGGAACCCCAGGAACCCCGGTGGCCTTCGACCAGAAGGCCACCGCGTTCCGGTCCGCCGGATCCGCGGAGGTGCTGTCCCTCGACACCGCCCTCCCCCTGCTCCGCTCCGGGACCAACCTCCTCGCCATCGCGGTCCATCCGACCACCGGCAGCGGTGCCGACGTGGCCTTGGTACCCGAGCTCCTCGCCAACTTCACCCGGGGACCCTACCTCCAGTCCGTCCTCACCCACCAGGCCCTCGTGATGTGGCGGACCCTCGAGCCCCAGGCCGGCAGGGTGGAGGTCGGACTCTCCCCCGACCTCTCCGACGCCCGCACGGTGGAGTCCAGGGGCCGGACCGCTGTCCAGGAGGTCCTGCTGTCGGGACTGCCCGCCGGCACGCGCCACTACTATCGGGTGCGCACCGACACGGCCTCGTCGCCGGTGCTGTCCTTCCGGACGCTCCCGTCCGGGGGGGATCTCGACTTCGCCCTGATCGGGGATTCCGGCGCCGGCAGCGCGCCGCAGTTCGACGTGGCGCGCAACCTGAACCAGACACGGTACGACGTCCTGCTGCACCTCGGGGATGTCGTGTACCCGGCACCCTACCCCGGCCTTTCCGACACCCGTTTCCTCTCCGTCTACCGGCCCACGCTG
>CAZZKQ010000176.1:0-7067 GCA_964654875.1 uncultured Verrucomicrobiota bacterium
CCGCCCCGCCCCAGCGCCCAGCATCCCTCCGGTACAAACGCAGCACCCGGTCCGGATACCAGTCTCCATGGGTGATCCAGCGCCCGAGGAACCAGACCTTGCGGGGAAACCGTGCCCCCATGAAGCGTTCCTGGTCTCCCTGGAAGAACCCCCGGATCTGATCGCGGAGTCCTGGGGACAGTTCCTCGTCGGCATCCAGCTGCAGGACCCAGGGCTGGGCAGCCAGGTCCTGGACCGCGTTCTTCTGGTCCCGAAACCCCTGCCACGGCATCCGGTGGACCCTCGCGCCATGACGCAGACAGATCTCCTCCGTGCCATCCCGGGTCTCCTCGTTCAGGACCACTACGATGTCCGAGACAAGACCGCGGACGCTCCCGAGGGCGCGCCCAATCCGGGCAGCCTCGGCGCCCGAGATGAGACAGGCCGATACGGGTAGTCGCTCCACGGCCCTAGGATGATCCGAAACCGGTTCTTGAGTCACCGCAACAAACCGGACAGCGAGGCCACGGGTCCCTCAGCCACAACCGCCGTCTACAGGGTCGAATTCGTGAGGGAGAGCAGGTCTTTCAGGAATATGGAAATCTCCTCTCCCGCGGCTGCATTTCCCTCTTCGGTCCAATGCATGTCGTGCTCAAAGTAGATCTTCCCCGGGACATCTCCACCTCGACGCCGGAGGATCGGCGTCAGATCCAGGAACGGGATCCGCAGTTCGGAACACAGGTCACGGGACACAGTGCGGGCCCCGCCATCATGGTCAGCCAGAACGTCCTCGAAGCTCGCCACATAGGCGCAAGCGAGCGAGGCTCCATCAGACGCACACGTATCCCTGATCTCCCCGAGTGCCCAACGCATCGCACGACGCGAATCCTCCGACAGACGCCCTTCAACATGGATTGACTCGGCAAGACGTCTCGCCCTGCGCCTGTTCTTCTCGAGATCAACGACATAGGCGATGGTCGAGAACAGGGCTGATTTCTTCAGCCAGATACGCCACGGCTTCAACGCGGTCTCCGTCGCGGGAGTGAACCTTGGCCGGGAATCCTGGGTGTCCAGCACCACCCGGGGACGCCGGACATCGGGTTCCAAATTGTCCAGGTAATCGTTGTTGAAGAGCATCACGACCACGAATCGCGGATGGAGCCCATTGGTTATTTCACGCCGCAGGAGGAGCCACTCCTGAACGGTCGAGTAGTTGTTGACCCCGAGATTGCGGATGTCGAAACCGCCGCCAAGCCGCTCCTGTACAACGTCGGTGAACTGCCGGCCTCCGGCTACACCCCACCCCCACGTGAAGGAATCACCCAGAAAGGCGATCACCGGGCTTCGAGGGAGGGGAGCCACATTCCCCTCGCGGAGTCTGAAGCCGTCCTTCCCGTGGCGCACTCGGACATCAAAATCAATCTGGTGAAAACGGGCATCGAGATCTGACACGCCGAGCCACCCCACCAACGGGTCGGGCCGGTGGAAGGATGTCATCGGGTTCACAAACGATCGGATCGGTGAAACCAGCCTCAGGCCAACCTCCGCCAGCACCATGCAGACGACAAGGGTGCTCCAAAGCAGGGCCAGTTTCTTCCACGCCAAGCGACGAGCCGCTGACATCGGGGAGGTCGAGCTTCTAGAACAGCGTGTAGATGAATGGTGCCGCCCCAGTGCCTCCAAGAATGAGAAGCGTTCCAAAGATCAGGAGGAACACGAGGATCGGCAACAACCACCACCGCTTATTCTCCTTCATGAAGCCCCACAGTTCACTGAGCAGTCCCGTACGGCCTGCTTTTGATGCGGATTTCTCAAACTCGCTCGGATCCTGATTCATCGGGTTTCTGGTTGGGATTCAGTACTGTCGGAAATAGGAGGAGACATCCCTCGGTGCTGGTTTCGGATCCCAGAAGGTCCCTCGGCCGCTGTCGGGACGGCGGCCCAGCTCATCATGGCCGAGACATCTCCTTACGAGCCCGATCGGGGTGATCACTCCGAAATACAGGGCGGCCAGAATGCAATTCGAGACACACCATCCAACGGGAAAGGCCAGCACCATGGATCCCGAATAGGCCCACCTGACGAGTGCGGGACGGACAAGTCCAGGAATCCCAACGATCAACGCCGCGACAGCCCATGCCAACGCTGCACCCGGTCTCGATTGCAGGAACTGCTTCTGCGCCGAAATACCCAGGAACAACACCAACCAGGTCCCGGCGAACTGTCGAAGGACCTTCCTGCTGGGCTCCGCTTTGACGATCGACCAATCCATGGAGTCTATCAGTGGAGGTTCAGTCGAGATCGAACTTTGACAGATGCCCCTCGCGCTCTTTGCTGGCCGACTGTCGTTCCGCCTCGGTTTTCACGAGGACGAAATCCTCGAGGACCAGCACATCCATTTCGGTGGCGAGGAAGCAATGCAGTGCCTCCTCCGGGGTGCACACGATCGGCTCACCTCGGACATTGAAGCTCGTGTTCACCAGGACCGGGCATCCGGTCATCTTCTCGAAGGTCTGGAGCAGCCGATGGAAACGCCCATGCCGCTCCCGGTCTACCGTCTGGATCCGGGCGCTGTAGTCGACATGGGTGATGGCCGGCAAATGGGACCTCTGGACCCGGACCCGCTCCCGGAGGTCGGGAGAGCTCTCCATCGTATTCCGATCCGACTCGTTGAGCTGGACCCGGTGCCGCTCATGGACAGGGGCCACGAGGAGCATGTAGGGGCTCTCGTGCTCCGGATCGATATCGAAGTGGTCCGAGGCACGTTCCCGGAGCACACAGGGAGCAAAGGGGCGGAAGCTCTCCCGGAACTTGATCTTGAGGTTCATGGTCGTCTGGGTCGCGGGATTCCTCGGATCTCCAAGGATGCTCCGAGCCCCCAAGGCCCTCGGACCAAATTCCATCCGACCCTGGAACCAACCAACGATCTTGCCTTCGGCAAGGTGCCCGGAGACCTCCTCCAGTAGGGCCCTTTCGTCGGTGAAACGTCGATCGGTCCGACCCCGCGATTCGAGGACCCGTGCCACTTCATCGGAGGTGAACGAGGGCCCGAGAAGGCTCCCTTTCTGAATATCGCGGCCGACTGGGTCACGCGGCCGACCGAGCAATTGGTGCCAGACGAACAACGCTGCCCCCAAAGCGCCACCCGCATCGCCGGAGGCCGGCTGGACCCACACGTCCTCGAAAGGCCCTTCCCGCAGGATGCGTCCGTTCGCGACGCAATTCAGCGCCACCCCACCAGCTAGCACGAGATGTTCCATACCCGTGCGCCGATGGACCTCGCAGGCGATCTTGAGCACAATGTCCTCGAGAACGGACTGGATGCTCGCCGCCAGATCCATGTGCCGTTGCTCCAGAGTTGATTCAGGTCGTCGGGCCGGCCCACCAAAGAGAGCTTCGAAACGCCCATTCACCATCCTCAAGCCTTCGCAGAAGTTGAAGTAGCGCAGGTTCAGTCGGAAGCTCCCGTCCGTCCGCAGATCGATCAGCTCGCGCCGGATCAGATCCGCATAGATGGGCTTCCCGTAGGGCGCCAGCCCCATGAGCTTGTACTCCCCACTGTTGACCTTGAAACCGCAGTAGTAGGTGAACGCGGAATAGAGGAGTCCCAACGAGTGTGGAAACTTCATCTGCCCGCCAAACTCGATCCGATTGCCAATGCCCGACCCGAACGCAGTGCAGCTCCACTCACCCACGCCATCAAGGGTCAGGAATGCTGCTTTTTCGAAGGGACTCGGAAAGAACGCACTCGCAGCATGGCTCTCGTGGTGGTCGGTGAATACCAACCGCGCGCCACGAGCGTCCTTGAACTTGGATTGGAGAAGCCGACGGAGGTGGAGTTTCGACTTCATCCACACCGGTATGGCCAGGCGAAAGCTGGGAAAACCGGATGGCGCATAGGCCAGATATGTTTGCAGAAGCCGATCAAACTTCGTCAGCGGCTTCTCGTAGTAGGCGATGTAGTCCAACTGGTCCCGACGCATCCCGGCCTGACGAAGGCAGTCTGCGACTGCCTTCTCGGGAAAGGCGGCATCATGCCGTCTCCGCGTGAACCGCTCCTCCTGGGAGGCCGCGACAATCTCGCCGTCGACCACCAGGGCGGCAGCGCTGTCATGGTAGAACGCCGAAATGCCTAGAATCGCCGTCAACCCTCCCATCCGAACCGGAACACGATCTGGAGGTAAAGCCTTTTGGTTCGCCGGCAGAATCCCTCACGCCGACAGGCGCACTTTGCGGAACCCAGCGCCCTCACCACAACCGCATCGGACCGCACTTGCACCTCGCCCAGCCGCCGGCCGTTTTCTACGCTCGACAGGTCATGAGCCTCAAGTCCTTCTCCTTCCCCACCCGGACACGATTCGGTGTCGGAGCCCTGGCCGAACTACCGGAATCCCTCGCGAGTCTGGGAATCCGCCGCCCACTGGTGGTGACCGACACCGGCCTCGCCCGGACCGATGCCTTCCGACGCCTGGCAATGACCCTCGGTGAATCAGGACGCGACCGGGACTGGTTTGTCTTCGACGGCGTCCATCCGAACCCCATCGAGGATGATGTACGGATTCCCGCGGGGATGTTCCGGGACAAGTCTTGCGATGGCGTGATCGCCATCGGGGGTGGCAGCCCGCTCGATGCCGGCAAGGCCGCACGGCTCCTGGCCAAGCATCCCACCTTCCCGCTGGCGAAGTTCTATGACCAGCCGGCCGACTGGTCGGGCCTCGCCCCCCTGATCGCAATCCCCACCACCGCTGGGACCGGCAGCGAGGTGGGACGCAGCTCCGTCATCACCCTCGATGCAACCCGACGCAAGGCCGTGCTCTTCCATCCGGAGCTTCTCGCCAGACTCGTGATCCTGGACCCGGAACTCACGACGGGCCTTCCGCCCAGACTCACTGCAGCCACCGGTGCGGATGCCCTGACCCACTGCATCGAGAGCTTCACCTGTCCCGACTTCCACCCGATGTGCGATGGCATCGCCCTCGAGGGAATCCGGCTCGTGGTGGAGGCGTTGCCGAGGGCCTTCCAAGACGGCACGGATCTGGATGCCCGGGGCAAGATGCTCGTTGCGGCTGCGATGGGTGCCGTTGCGTTCCAGAAGGACCTCGGGGCTGTCCATTCACTCGCCCATCCGCTGTCGACCCTCTGCGGCATGCACCACGGACTCGCCAATGCACTCTGCCTGGTCGCTGTGATGAACTTCAACGCCCGGCGGAGACCCGGTCTCTATCGCCGCGTGGGCATCGCCTGCGGGTTGGATGTTGTTCGGTGCACGAACGGCGAGGCGGACTGCCAGACGGTCGGGTTCGTATCCCAATTCCTCACGGACCTGGGACTCAAATCGAAGCTTCGCGAGCACGGGGTCCGGGCGGATCAACTCGATGAGCTTGCGTCCCAGGCGTGGGACGATCCCTGTCACAAGACCAATGCTGTTCCCGTGACACAGGCGGATCTCCGGGACCTCTATCAGGAGTGCTGGTGATGACGCTCCCCTAATCCCAGGACCCATGACCCACGATCCGCAGAGTCCATCTGACGAATCCCTGCTCAACAGGCTGGGGTATCGGCAGGAACTCGCCCGCCGGATGGGAGCCTTCTCGAATTTCGCGATTTCCTTCGCGATCATCTGCATCCTCGCCGGCGGGATCACCTCGTTCCACGTCGGACTCAACAGCGCCG
The DNA here is from genome assembly GCA_964654875.1 of uncultured Verrucomicrobiota bacterium. Taxonomy (GTDB): domain Bacteria; phylum Verrucomicrobiota; class Verrucomicrobiia; order Limisphaerales; family UBA9464; genus UBA9464. The sequence continues at coordinate 5,653 of CAZZKQ010000176.1, forward strand.
GCGGGGCGAGCATCGGGATCGGCTGGCCGCTGGTTTCGCTGTTTTCCCTCGCGGTTGCCCTCACCATGGGACAGATCGCATCGGCGTTCCCGACCGCCGGTGGGCTCTACCATTGGGGCAGCATCCTCGGTGGTCGGGCCTGTGGCTGGGTCACCGCCTGGTTGAACCTTGGCGGACTCCTGACGGTGCTCGCCGCGATCAACGCGGGGACCTTCGATTTTGCGGTCGCCGCCCTCGGGCTGCCGGCCGGATCCAATCCTGCGATGGTCAAGGTCATCGCCATCGTCGCCATGACCCTGTCACAGGCCCTGCTCAACCACCATGGGATCCGCCTGACGACACTCCTGACGGATTTCAGCGGGTGGCTCATCCTCGCCGTGGCGACGGTCCTGACCGTGTCGCTGGTCCTCGCCACCCCTCGGTTTGACTGGGCGCGCCTTTGGACGTTCACCAACCTGAGCGGGCTGCCGGCTGAGGCGCCGGTCTTTGCGCGACAGGAGAATCTTCCATGGCTCTTCTGCCTCGGATTCCTGCTTCCAGCCTACACCATCACGGGCTTCGACGCCTCGGCCCACACCTCGGAGGAAACCGTGAGCGCAGCCGTCAACGTGCCCCGCGGAATCGTCAGATCCGTGGTGATTTCCGCCGCGTTCGGCTGGTTCATGATCGTGGCTCTCCTGCTCGCGATTCCGAATCTGCAGGAGGCGGCCAACCAGGGTTCCTCCGTGGTGCCATGGATCCTGCGCAAGACCCTGCCCGCGCCGCTGGGCACGGCATTGCTCGCCGGGATCGTCCTGGCCCAATACCTCTGTGGACTCGCAGCCCTGACATCAACTTCCCGCATGACGTTCGCCTTCGCCAGGGACGGTGGGCTTCCCCTTTCGCGCTGGCTGCGGAAGGTTGATCCGGCGACCCAGTCACCTTCCGCTGCCGTATGGTCTTCCGGCATCCTGTCCGCACTCCTCGTGGTCCTGCTCCGCTATGAGACCATCGCCGCGATTGGCACGGTGTTCCTCTACTGTTCGTACGCCCTTCCAATCGCTGCGGGTTTCTGGGCCCACCAACGGACCTGGACACGATTTGGTCCCTGGCAGCTGGGGGCCGCCTACCGGCCACTCGCCTTCATCTCCGTGGCTGGATGTCTGTTCCTCCTGGCTCTCGGGGTGCAGCCGCCCAACCAGCAGGCTCTCCCGATCCTGGGAGGAACGCTGGGGTTGATGCTGGTGCTGTGGTTTGCTGTCGAACGCCGGAGATTCCAAGGTCCACCCATGGACCTTGGAACCGGTGGGTAGGGAGGTCCACCCGGAGTCCCATGCATCCCGAAACTCCGGTTCATCGGGAGCCGGAGGCAAACACCGCCGCACGCTCGGCCGGCGCGAGCTGCCTCCACGGCGGCGTTCAGCGCCAGGATGTTG
>CAZZKQ010000177.1:0-7027 GCA_964654875.1 uncultured Verrucomicrobiota bacterium
GGAGGATGTCGATCGCCGGACCCCTTGTAAATCCGCGACATCCGTGGGGGCTGTGGACGATCCGGCGCCGTTCCTGGGCACGGTTGCAGGGCCGGCGGAGTTCCGCATGCTGGTGGTGTGCAGCGGCTGGGACTCAACCGGGACGGATATCGTGGGGAATCCATCGGGATCGATGGCCTGCTCGACCGCTGTGGTGTCGCCGCTGTGGCGAACGGTTGGGAGCGCCAGCGGTTGCCACCCGCAGAACCCCATCGCCCGGTGTTCCACAGGCCGGCACGGCGGGCGGGTGCGCCCCGAATCTACATCTCCGCCGGGATCCACGGCGATGAACCGGCCGGCCCGGTAGCCGCCCTGGCCCTCCTCGAATCCTCGGCATCCCTCCCGGATGCCGACCTCTGGCTGATCCCCTGCCTGAATCCCGAGGGCATCCGCAGGAACCATCGATCCCACCCCTCGGGCATCGACCTCAACCGGGACTACCGGGATCCCCGTTCCCCCGAGACCGCAGGCCATGTCGAATGGCTCCGGTCCCTGCCCCGCCTCGACCTGACCCTCCTCCTGCATGAGGACTGGGAAAGCCACGGGTTCTATGCCTATGAGCTGAACGGCGCGCGGCAGCCCTCGCTGGCACGCCAGATCGTGGGGGCCGTCCGCCGGGTCTGTCCCATCGATGAGTCACCCCTGATCGATGGCCGCAACGTGAGCGAACCCGGGATCATCCGTCCGGACTTCGATCCCGAGGTCCGTCCGGAGTGGCCCGAGGCGCTCTGGCTGGGAGTCCACAAGTGTCCGCTCGGCTACACGCTCGAGGCTCCGAGCGACTGGCCTCTCGCGGTCCGCGTGCAGGCGCTGGTGGCCGCCGTCCACGAGGCGATGGCCCGCCTGTCGACGCCAGCCTGAACCCTCCGATCTTCCTCAGAGAATCTCCTCGAGATTCGCCCGGATGGTGTCGCTGATCGAGTCGAGCGGCAGATCGTTGGCATCCGTGCCGAACGGGTCCTCGATCTCCTCGGCAATGACCTCGATGCTCGCGAAGGCGTAGAACACGAACGCCACCACAGGCACCGCCCAGTAGCCGTAGTCGAGGACGAATCCGATCGGCATCGTGAACACGTACAGGAAGATGATCTTCTTCAGGAACAGGCTGTAGGCGTAGGGGATCGGCGTCTTCCGGATCCGTTCGCAGGCGCCGAGGGTGTCGGCGAAGGATTGGAGTTCGCTGTTGAGGAACAGGAGCTGTTCCCCGGTGATACGGCCGGACTGCTGGAGACGGATCACCTCGGAGAACAGGAGGGCCAGGATGCGGTTGGGGACATGTCGAGCCCCCAGAAACTCCTCGACCGAATGGGGACCTGCAGCCTGCAGGGACCCGGCCCGGACGCCCTGCCGGAGGTGTTCCTTGGCGGCGACCACGAAGTTGAGGATCAGCGACCTGAACATGGTCCGCTCGGCGGTCGCCCCAGGTCCAAGCAGGGCCTGGAGCTTGAGGGCCAGATTCCGGGAGTTGTTCACGAGCCCCCCCCACAGCCGCCGCCCCTCCCACCATCGGTCATAGGCCGTGTTGGTCCGGAAGATCAGGAGCATCGACAGGACAAACCCGATCAGGGAGTGCACGAGTGTCGTGTTCCGGAACGTGACGTGGAACAGCTGGGTCTCCAGGTACGCGACCCCGGCGGTGTAGACCCCGACGGCCACCATGCCCGGCAGCAGCATCCGGAACGAATCGCTGCGGTGGAACGCAAAGATCAGCTTCCACCAGTCCTTGGGATTGTAGGTGATCATGCCCTGATGGGGTGGAGTCTAGTGCGTCGAGGCCCCGGAGTTCGATGACGGAGTCGGATGGAACCGGGTCGGGGTGCCTCAACGCCTCTGTCGTCCCCTCACCTCGACGTCTCCCCGCTGCCGTGGGTGTCCCCGATGTTCCCGTCTCCGGGATTCCGCGTCAGACGAATCCCCAGGATGGCCATGGCGGCCGCCAGCAGACCGACCCCGCCCCAGTACGCCTCCCAGGCCTCGAACCCCGAGGCTGCGAGGAGCGGGGCGACCAGACGCCGGGCTGTCTCCAGCACCGCGGAGACCAGAAGGATCAGATAGGTGCCCGAAAGCGTTCCTCGATGGTGGAGGACGATCGCCGCAGCACCCGGATACCGGATCATCGTGCATCCCGCTGGCACGACGAGCATCAGCGAGACGATCGCCACTCCATGCAGCGCATGGACTCCACCGGTCTCGCGGAACAACCCCAGTGCGGTGGCACTCATCACCCCGACCGAACCCACATAGATCATCCCGATCCACCCCAGGACAGACCGGGCACCCCGTCCCGACGACACCAGCGCCAGACTTCCGGCGAGGAGTGCCAGACCGGAGGCCATCAGGTGGAGCGCGACGAGCATGGAGGTCATTGGAGACCTAACCGTCAGCCCCTCGGACGGAATCCCTTGGGCAGCCCAGAGGGAGGTTCGGGCGGGGGCGGCGGGGAATCATCAGATCCCTCGTCGTCCGCCTCCTCCGCGGGAGCCACCGCGACCTCGGGCTCCGGCAGACCCAGCCGCTGGCGCGCCTTCTTCGCCGCCCCGGTCTCGGGATACCCGTTCACGATGCGCTCCAGCAGCTGGAGGGCCTTGTCGGACTGGTTGAGTCGACCCGAGTACAGGTTCGAGAGACGCACCGCAGTCCAGCCCCATTTCTCGCGAGGCAGCTTCTTGCGGAGCACCTCCTCGAGCTCGAGGGCCGCCGCGAGGGGATTGCCAAGGTCCTTCTCGTAGATCTCGGCGATCCGGATGGCCACATGCTGTTCCCTGGGATTCTTGGCGAGGTATTCCCGCATGAGGGCAATGGCATCGAGATGTTGTCCATTGGCCCAGACCTCCTCCGCCTTCTCGTACTCGGGATCCTTCCGTTCGACCCAGTCCTCGGCCATCATTCCCTTGGAGGATCGATCCCCGACGTAGCGGGCGACATCCCAGGCGACCAGCCCGCCCAGACCCAGCAGGGAGACCACAAAGAGACCCAGGCTTGGGATCGATCCCGAGGACTTGGACTTCACGGCGGTTTTGGGAGCCGGGCCCGGGGCGTTGGTGGAGGCCACGGCAACGGGGGCTGAATTGGTGGACGGGGCGTTGGTCACAACCCCGGGCACGCCGGATGCGCTGTGGGTGCCGGTCGCCTGGGGCTCCACAGGCGCCGACGGGCTCGGTGCGGTCTCGACAGCCTCCTCGGTTCCCAGTGCCGAATCGTGTCGGACACCCCCCTGTGACGAATAGGCCTTCCGGAACTGCATCAGGGAATAGCCCATCAGCATCACCAGGACCAGATACAGACCGATTCGGATCGGAAGCTTCATGAAGGATTTCGTTTTCTACCGGTCCATGGAACCACTTTCAACGGTCGAGCCGTGCCGGTGGGGGATCAATTCAGCCGTTGGGTGGTCTTGCTCCACAGCCACTCGATGTCCTTGTTGTTCGCCTGGTTGCCCGGCTGGTAGTCGCCCCGCTTCACCGGGACCTTCGTCCGACGATCCACCCAACGCTTGATCTCCGAGTGGCCGTCCGCGAAGGCGAATCCACAGGCCCCGTTGTGGTAGCTGGCGGGACAATCCGGCAGGACCGCACCGGCCAGATTGGGGGCCGGCTTCATGTCGGTGCAGAAGAACCCGTCGTTGATGCTGTCGGGATGCTCATCCACGAAGACCCACGTGTTGGCGGCCTCCACGAAGTCCGTCTCCTTCAGGAACATCCGCCACGGCGGACTGTTGCCGAACCACGTCGGCTTCCCGTCGTGCATGCCCACCCAGGAGTTGATCGAATTGCTCCGGAGACGGGCGCGTGGCGTGCCGCCCTTGGTCATGAACTGGTCGGCCGGACACTTGTAGATCTTCTGGGTCTTGCCGGTGTAGCCCCAGATCGTGCCCTTCATGAGGGTGTTGGTGACATCCCAGTTGTCCCGGTTGCTCGAGTTCCAGTCGAGGATCCCATACGTCCACGAGTTGTTCGCCGGGTTGTCCGAATAGGCAGGCGGGATGCGCCCGCCATTGTCTTCCACATACAGACGCCACGCCAGCATGAGCTGCCGGGTGTTGTTCATGCACATGATCCCTTGCCCCTTGGTCTTCGCCTTCGCCAGGGCCGGCAGAAGCATGCCCGCCAGGATGGCGATGATGGCGATGACCACCAGGAGCTCAATCAGGGTGAACCCGCGCCGCCCCGGCATCGGAGGGAGCGGTGCCCACTGTGAGTCCGAAGGACCCAACCCTGTGTGTTCTGCAGCGCCCTTGACGGATTGGCCTCGGATGCGTCCACCAGGGCGAGACGGCATGCCAGCCGACTGACCGGACTCAAACGCTGGCGATGGGTCCGTGGAATGGAGGTTGGCGTTCATAATGCAGGATCGTGGGAGCATGGACAGCCTTCGATCCCCGACTGCCTTGTCAAGCCGAGGGACCTGGATATTCCAGAATCTCGGAATCGACACCCAAGCCCGGCATCCCGCCGCCATGCTCACCGGAAGGCCATCCCCCTCTGGGAGCGCCTCCACGGGGTCGCGACACCTACTGCCGGAAGATGGACAAACCCCTCGGGAATCGGTTCCCCTCAGGGCATCCTTTCCCGCTACAGAACCCGTTCCTCTCGACCCGACCTCCTGCCATGAACCCAAGACGGCTCACCCTTCCCCTCTTCCTGCTGCTCCTCGTCCTCGGTTGCAACCGGTCCCCCGAGGCCACGGGCACCTCAGGAGGCACCTCCGGCACCACCCCGGCAAAACCCACCAAAGGCACCATCGGGGTCACGCTGCTCACGCTCCAGAACCCCTTCTTCAAGGTCATCGGCGACACCATCACGACCGAGGCCGCCAAGCTGGGCTACGACACGATCGTCCTGAGCGCCGACACCGACGTCGCCCGTCAGGCCAACCACGTGAAGGACTTCGTTGTCCGCAAATGTGCCGCGATCGTCCTCAGCCCCTGCGAGTCCCGCTCGATCGTCCCCGTCATCCAGGAGGCCAATGCCGCCGGGATCCCGGTGCTGACCGTCGACATCCCCTGCAACGAGCCCGGGGTGAAGCTGCTGACCCAGGTCGCGACCGACAACTTCGGCGGCGGCAAGGAAGCCGGCCAGGCGATGATCGAGGCCCTCGGGTCCGCCGGCGGGAAGGTGGCCATCCTCCACTTCAAGCAGGCCGAATCCTGTCGGCTCCGAGTGAAGGGTTTCCGTGAGGTGATCGAGGCCCACAACGCCAAGGGGGGGCCGAAGATCGACATGGTCATGGAACTCGATGGCGGCGGTGCCAAGGACCTCGGCTACAAGGCCGCCGAGGATGCACTCCAGGCAACACCCGATCTCCGCGGCATCTTTGCCATCAACGACCCCTCCGCCCTCGGCGCCCGGGCCGCGCTCGAGAAGGCCAACAGGACCGGACAGGTCGCGATCATCGGGTTCGACGGTCAACCCGAGGGCAAACAGGCGATCAAGGACGGGAAGATCCATGCCGACCCCATCCAGTTCCCCGACCGCATGGGCGTCGAGATCGTCCGGGCCATCGTGAAGCATTCCAAGGGGGAGGATGTCCCGAAGGAACTGCTCATCCCGACGAGCCTCTACCGCAAGGCCGACGCCGAAAAGGACCCCTCCCTCAAATAACCGACCCTCACCCAATCCCATGTCCTCTGCCCACTTCCTCAGCGAACTCGTCGGCTGCCTCTCCCAGGGCGCCGCCGGCAACCCCACCGTCTCCATGGTGGAGGCCGCGTTCCGACACCATGGCCTCGACTGGCGCTACGTGAACATGGAGGTCACGCCCGCCGACCTCGCCGATGCCGTCCGAGGCGCCCGCGCCATGGGGTATCGCGGGTTCAACCTCTCCATGCCCCACAAGGTCACCGTCATCCCGCACCTGGATGGACTCGGGGAGTCCGCCTCGTTGATCGGCGCCGTGAACTGCGTCGTGCGCCGTGGCCATCAGCTCATCGGTGAGAACACCGACGGCAAGGGGTTCCTCGAGTCGATCAAGGCGGTCCAGGATCCCAAGGGACGTCGCGTCGTGCTGTTCGGCGCCGGCGGAGCCGCACGGGCCGTCGCGGTCGAGGTCGGCCTCGCCGGGGTCGATCTCATCACGGTCGTGAACCGTGATGAGGCCCGGGGACGCGATCTGGTCGACACCCTCCGCAACCAGGCCCACCTGAACGCCGAATTCGTCCCCTGGAAGGGTGACTACCGCATCCCGGCGGGCACCGACATCGTCATCAACGGAACCTCCATCGGCCTCTATGATGCCGACGCCCGTCTGCCGCTCGACATCGCGACGCTGACCCCCGAGATGGTGGTGGCCGACGTCGTCTTCAGCCCCCCCCAGCCCCGCCTGCTCCGCGACGCCTCGGCACGGGGATGCCGGACGATCGACGGACTCGGCATGCTGGTGAACCAGGGGGTGATCGGGGTCCGATACTGGACCGGCATCGATCCCGAACCCTCCGTGATGCGCCATGCCCTCGAGGTCGCCATGGGTTTGCGCCCCGCCTGAACGTTCCTCCACCCCCGCCCCCGTCCTCCATGAAATCCCTCCCGCTCTCCACGCTCACCCTTGGCACCCTGCTCTCCCTCGCCATGAACCCCACCGCTACAGGCGCCGAGAAGCTGCGCACCATCGCGTCGCAACCCAGCTGGATCCTCGCCACACCCCAGGTCGAACTCGCCCTGACCCGGCTGGGCGGCCACATGGCGCCTGTGACCTTCTACCGCGACACCGACCATCCGGTGCAGCCCTACCACATCACGCCGTGGCAGGGAGAGAAGCACGACTACCCCGTCCCGGTGCTCGCCCCCCTCCGCGGCGACTTCTTCTGCCTGCCCTTCGGCGGCAACGACACCGCCGTGAATGGCGAGAAGCATCCGCCCCATGGCGAGACCGCCGGATCTCCATGGACATTCGTCGGATCGAAGAGGCAGGGCGACGTCTTCACGCTCACCACCGTGCTCGAGACGAGGACCCGTCCGGGTCGGGCGACCAAGGAACTGTCGCTCGTCGCCGG
>CAZZKQ010000178.1:0-6988 GCA_964654875.1 uncultured Verrucomicrobiota bacterium
CGGACCCATCACCCCTGCCACCCCGGCTGGCCGTCTCCGGCGCCGAGGTGGAGGCGGTCCGACTGAAGCACGGCTTCCGGCCCGGTTCGGCGTGGCTGGGAGTCAATGCCGGTGCGGAGTATGGGCCGGCGAAGCGGTGGCCGGCGGACCGATTTGCCGCGGTGGCCGATGCCATCCGGAGGGAGTTCGACTGTGGCATCGCCATCTTCGGCGGCCTTGGGGACGTTGCCCTGGCTGCGGAGCTTGCAGAGCAGCTGCAGACAGCCGCCCCCACCCTCCGGATCCTGGCGGGCAAGACGTCCCTGCGGGAGCTGCTCGCCGCCCTGCGATGCTGTCGGGTGCTGCTCACGAACGACACGGGGCCCATGCATGTGGCCGCGGCGCTTTCGGTCCCGGTCGTTGTTCCCTTTGGCAGCACATCTCCAGTGCTGACTGGACCAGGCCTTCCCGGGGATCCGAGGCACCTTCTGATACGGTCGGCCGCACCCTGCTCGCCTTGCTTCCTGCGGAACTGCCCGATCGATCTCCGATGTCTGCGGGACATCACGGTCGACGAAGTCGTGGCCGGGGTCCGTCGTGCCTGGGTGGCGACCACGGGATGAACCGACCGTTTCCTGGCGTCCATCCGCCGTGGTCGGGGTTGCGGACTTTGACTTCGTGGGGGGGCTCCGTAACCTGATCGGGAATGCGTTTCGTCCGCCACACCGAGCCCAATTTCTCCGCGCGTCTCGAGTCCGTCGCCGGGACCTCGAGCCTGTTCGACCCGACGATCGAGGAGCGCACCCGTGCGATTGTCGCGGAGGTGGAGCGGAGGCGGGACGACGCCCTCATCGATCTCACCCAGCGGTTTGATGGCGCGACACTGACCCCGGATCGGCTGGCCGTGACGACGGCGGAGCTGGTGCATGCGGGGCTTGTCGTCGACGAGCCGCTCCGCAAGGCGGTGGCCGAGGCGCATCGGAACATCTCGGCCTTCGCACGCCGCTCGTTGCGGCGTCCATGGCAGATGACCAACTCCCATGGGGGGGTCGTGGGTGAGAAGTTCGATGCCTTCCACAGGGTTGGCATCTACATCCCGGGCGGGACTGCGCCGTTGGTGTCGACGGCCCTGATGACGGTGACACTGGCCCAGGTGGCGGGCTGCTCGGAGATCGTGGTGTGCACTCCGGCGGGTCGGGACGGGAGCGTCAACCCGGCCCTTCTGTATGCCGCGAACCTTGCGGGGGCGACCGAGATCTACCGGGTGGGCGGGGCGCAGGCCATCGCTGCGATGGCCTTGGGCACACCGACGATCGGACGGGTCCAGAAGGTGTTTGGCCCCGGCAACGCCTACGTGGTGGCTGCGAAGCGGCTCATCTTTGGCCGGGTCGCCGTGGATCTCCTGCCTGGCCCGAGCGAGGTGCTGGTGCTGGCCGACGATTCCGCGGATCCCGTCCTGATCGCGGCCGATGTCCTGGCCCAGGCCGAGCACGGTTCAGGACACGAACGTCTCTGGGTGGTCAGTCCCGATGGAAAGCTGTTGTCCGCCGTGGAACGCGAGATCCGCCGACAACTACCGGTTTGTTCCCGTCGGGCCCTGATTGAACCGAATCTCGAGGCCAACGGGTGGTTGATCCAGGTGCGGGATCTGGAGCAGGGAGTGGAGCTGGTGAACCGTCTGGCCCCGGAGCACTGCGAGGTCATGACGCGCCGTGCCCGTTCGATCTCGGAGAGGATTGTCACGGCGGGCGCCTTGTTCCTGGGTGGGGAGTCCCCGACGGTCTTGGGTGACTACGTGGCGGGTCCGAGCCACACGCTGCCGACCGGCGGTGCCGGGAATTCCTTTGCCGGCCTGACAGTCGACCAGTTCCAGCGCCGCACCAGCCTCGTGGAGTACCGCCGTCCCGCGCTCCGCAAGGCGTTGAAGGCGGTCGGCAAGTTCGCGTCCCTCGAGGGCCTCGATGCCCATGGCCGTTCCGCGGCCATCCGGGTCCAGCCTCGGCGGTGACATCGGTTCCAGAGCCCGTCCATCCCGATCCCATGTCGCGCCCCCGATCCCTGATCCGACCGCTTGTGCGGGCATTGCACCCCTACACCCCGGGGGAGCAGCCCCGTGTGCGGGATCTGATCAAGCTCAACACGAACGAGAATCCCTACCCGCCCTCACCCAAGGTGCTCGACGCCGTCCGGGCGGCGGTCGATGGACGGCTTCGGCTCTATCCCAATCCGTCGGCCGACCGACTGCGGGAGGGATTGGCGCGGCTCCACGGCTGCGAGCCCCGACAGATCATCGTTGGCAACGGCTCGGACGAACTGCTGGCCCTCGCGGTCCGCAGCTTTGTCGAGCCGGAGGGCGGCGGGGGATCCATGGACTCGAAGGCAACCGTCCAGTTCTTCTCCCCGAGCTACTCCTTGTACCCGGTCCTGGCCGCCAGCCATGGGGCATCGGTCCGACCGGTTCCGCTGGGTGAGGGATTCTCAATTCCGTCGGTCGGGGCGCTTCGGGAATCCGGGTGCTTCGACTTCCGGGCGGCATTGACCTTTGTCACAACCCCGAACGCACCCAGCGGGGCGGGGTACACCCGTGAAGTCCTCCGGAACCTGGTCGAGGCCACGAAGGGTGTGGTGGTCTTGGATGAGGCCTATGTGGATTTCGCCGAGGAGGATGCCCTTCAGCTGGCGTTGGATCACCCTCACGTCCTCGTTTCCCGCACGTTCTCCAAGGCCTATTCGCTCTGTTTCCAACGCGTCGGCTACTTCATCGGCCATCCCGATCTCATCGCGGCGCTGCATGCGATGCGGGACAGCTACAATGTGAATGGCCTGGGCCAGATCGCCGCCGAGGCCACCCTCCGGGACCTGCCCTACTACCGACGTGGTTTCGCACGCATCAAGCGCACGCGCGAACGGCTGCGGACGGAGCTGGAATCGATGGGTTGGCAGGTCCTGCCCAGCCAGACCAACTTCCTGATGTGCTTCCCTGCCGGAGCTCCGGCGCGGGTCTGGTTGGAACGGTTGCGCGACCTGAAGATCCTCGTGCGTTGGTTCAGTGCCCCGGATCTCTCGAGGTGGCTCCGGATCACGGTCGGAAGCGAGGACGAGGCGGAGGCCCTCCTCGGGGCGGTCCGGAAGCTCCGAGACCTGTAGACGGCCGAGGGAACGGGAGGCCCGGTGAGAGAGGGCTGCGCCCTCTGGAGTGCGGTCCAGTCCGTGATCACCTGCCGGGGATGGCCAGGTCCACGGTCTCGCCACCGACCACCTTCAGATTGGAGGGCAGGCTCACGAGGAAGGGGAGCCCGAGTTCAGTGGGTCCCGGGCTGGTGCCGCGGGGCAGGAGCTCGGGGAGGATGGGTTCAAGGTGGGTTCCCACCGAGAGGACACGTCCGAGACCGACCTCACGGTTGCGACCCCGGGCACGGACCTCGATGGGCATGTCGGGCTGCAGGTCCAGGCTCAGCGGCTGGCGCAGGTAGGCAACGACGCGGGTGGGCTGATCGCCGCTCAGGGTCACGATGAGTTCACCCTCGGTGACGTGTTCGCCTGCACGGTGATGGACCGCGGAGACCGTTCCACCCAGGGGCGAGACGAGCGAGATCGGCCCCAGTTGAGCCTCGAGGATCCCGAGTTCCCGCTCCTCGATCTCCAGCGCGGAGCGCAGGGCGGCAGGGGCCTCCTCGTTGAGACGTGCATCCTCCGGTGCGAGACGGGTGATGGCGGTCTCGAGCTCGGACACGAGTCGGGTCCGCTCTTCGATCTGGGTGTTGAGGGAGTCGTTATCCCGGCGGGCTGCATCGAGTTCTGCAGGCCTCTGGAACAGGGCGGGATCCTTCTGGAAGCTTTCCTGCCGGTTCAGCTCTCGACGGTAGTAGGTCTGCTGGGCCCGGAGCGTCGCCAGCTCTGCACGCTGGTTGAGCCAGTCCAGGCGCAGCTGGAGGTAGGCGATCTCGTTGTTCTGCTGCCGCAGACGGGTGTCGAGGGCGTCCTTCAGGTATCCGATGCGGGCCCGACCCAGCGATAGCTGGGCGGCGAGGGCACGGGGATCCGCCGGCAGGATCTCCCCGATCGGCTGACCGAGGGCCACCTTGTCGAGGAGCCCCACCTTCAAGGCGACGAGACGGCCCGACTGTGGTGCGGTGACACGGGAGCGTACGGGTTCCACCTCCCCGACGAGTCCGGAGGGCCCGACATAGCCACGCCATGTGAACACGGTCAGCCCGAGGACCACGCCGAAGGCGAGGTAGGGCACGACCGCGATCCGGATCTCGCGGAACAGCACCTCGGGTGGAGAGGGAATTCTGGTGAGCTTCTCCATCGGTCAGACCTCCGATTCCTCCTCGGCCTTGAGGCTGGTGACCCGTGAGACACCGGGGAAGGCCTTCAGCTCGGACAGAAGCTCGTCGACGCGCGTGGCGTCCCGGAGCAGCACCCGGTAGCTGAGGTCGGCCCCGTCGACGCCGACTGCGGAGCGCTGGCTGGCGATCAGGGCCCGTCGCGTGTGCCGATCGAGAAGGCTCGCCAGATCCTTCACTTCCGCGAGAGGGCGTCCCCAGTGGAGATTCAGGACGAGGTCGTAGCGGTGCCGGGCGCCGAACTGGGTGAAATGCAGGTAGAGCATCAGGGCCGCAAAAACCCCGGTCCCGATGATGGCGGTGGAGTACTTCTTGGTGCCGGTGGCCATGCCGATCGTGATCGAGGCCAGGATGTAGGCCGTGTCGAGCGTATCGCGCAGGATGTTGCGGAAGCGGACGATGGCGAAAACGGCCATCAGCCCGAAGGCGATCATCAGGTTGTTGGCCATGATGATCATGACGATGCTCACGATCAGGCCGAGCACGACGAGGGCGTTGACGAAGGACCGGGAGTAGCTGAGTCCGCTGTGGCAGAGCATGTAGGTCCAGGCGATCACGTGCCCGCAGAGGAACGAGAGCATGAGGCTCAGCACGGTCCCCTGAAGGTCGTCAGGTCCGGTGCCGAAATCCCCGCGTGTCAGCCAGTTGCCCATGAAGAACGTCAGGAGGATGCCGTGGTGAGGTACAGTCGGTCAATTTTCGCGAGGCGCTCATCCCGGCGGGCCGTCGCGTGGAAGGTGACCTTCTGGAGGGTGGAATCCCCTCGGGGCTGGAAGTGGCATTCACCCTGTCGAGCAATGCCATCCGCATACTTCGAGGCCGACCCCTGACGCAGGTGGAAGATGCGGACCATCTCCTTGAACCAATCCGGGAATCGTCCCGTGAACTTCAATTCGAGAATCACCAGACGGCCGAACACACTGGTTGGAGTGTCCATCTGTTCGGTGAACCGTGTGACGAACTCGGGCGAGATCAGGACGTCGCGGTCCAAGGTGACCCGGACCGAGTTGTCGTGGGGACTGATCCAGGCCTCCCTTTCGTATCGCACGTGGGCGACCGGAACTGCCCGATGGTTGGTCGCCAGCTCGACGAACCGCTGGATGGCCGACAACTGGCGGGGATCCCCTGAGACCAGTTCCGAGACCGCGGGCAGCTGTCCGCCCAGAACGGATTCCACCGCCGTACGCTTCACACCGCCCCGCTGCTTCAGGATGGCCTCGTTCATCCGACGCTTGATCTCGAAGAAGATCGGCGCCTGAGGTTTGTCCTCGTAGAACCGAAGCCGGAGTTTGTAGCGGTTCTTGTCGCCATTGATCGTGCCCCAATAGATCTCGAGATCCTCGGAATCGAGATACAGGTTGTGGATCGTATAGCTGAGGTCCGGGCGCCTTGCCCCGTATTCATCGAGCTCCAGATAGGGCCTGACAAAATCCCGGACCGCGAGGGCGACTTCCTCGGGGATGATGTATTTGAGCTCCCAGCGCTGGAGCTGCATCTGGTCGTCAGCCATGGCCGGGAACCCGGATCGGATCCGCCGGCGATGGGCCGGCGGAGGATGGACACAGGATTGTCACAATGGAACGGGCCCGCACCTGCCCCGGAGATCTCGGAAGAGGCGTGGGAACCGGATGGGAGGGAAGCAGATCACATGCCTCGTGTCAGTTGTTTGTCTTGGGCTATGGTGCGGTGTGAGCATCTTGGTCTACGAACGCCGCCTCCACCTGGCCGCCCCTCCGCACCGGGTCTTCGAATTCCATCTCGATCCCGCAAACCTGCGCCTCCTCTCACCCGGATGGGCCGCCGTCCGACGACTGATCCTCCCGCCCCGGATCGAGGTCGGGGCCCGGATCGAGGTCGGGGTTCGGTTCCTCGGGCTGCTCCCTCAGCGATGGTGCGTGGAAATCACGCGTCTCGATCCGCCTGGGATCCTGGTGGACCAGGCCGTCTCCGGGCCGTTTCCGCTCTGGCGTCACACGCACGCGGTGACCCCGTTGGAGGGAGGGGGGGCCGAACTGCTGGACCGGGTGGAGTACCGTCCTCCGGGGGGAATCCTGGGGCTCTGGATGGACCGTTGGACGACCCGTGTGATGCTGGGTCTCATGTTCCGCCATCGGCATGCCCGGACCCGGGCATTGCTGGAGTCGGAGGCCTCCGGGACGCACTAGGCGAGCGGTGCGCGCTCCCGAGACCAGGACGTGCTCTTCTCGTAGGCGTGGGCGACCCGGAACAGGGTCGGCTCCCCGAATGGCCTGCCGAGGACCTGGAGGCCGATGGGCAGCCTTGGCTCCCGTGTGAACCCGCAGGGGATGCTGATGCCGCAGTTCCCGGCGAGGTTGCAGGAGATCGTGAAGATGTCGCTCAGGTACATCTGCAGTGGATCCCCGGATTTCTCGCCCAGACGGAACGCGGCCGTCGGTGTCGTCGGCGACACGATGGCATCGACGGTCTCGAAGGCTTTCAGGCAGTCGTTACGGATCAGGGTCCGCACCTTCTGGGCGCGCAGATAGAAGGCATCGTAGTAGCCGCTGCTCAGCACGTAGGTGCCGAGGATGACCCGTCGCTTGACCTCGGGACCGAAACCCGCCCCGCGGGTCCGCGAATTCAGCTCGGCTGGATCCTTCCCGTCCACCCGTCGTCCGTAGCGGATGCCGTCGAACCGG
>CAZZKQ010000179.1:0-3780 GCA_964654875.1 uncultured Verrucomicrobiota bacterium
GAGATGATCGCCGCCTGGAACCGATGCGTCTGGGGCGGCACCGGGGCCTCCTGGAGCACGCCGTCGATCCGGTAGCGGATCGACATCTGGTGCTCGTAGGGCTCGATGTGGATGTCCGACGCCCGCTCGTTGACCGCCTCGATGATGATCTCGTTGACCAGCTTGATGACCGAGGCTTCCTGGGCGGCCTCGAGAAGGTCCTCGCCGCCCTCGACGGCACTGGTCATGGACTCGAGTCCATCCGCCCCGACCATCTCGTCGAGGGTGTCGCCTCCGAGGCCGTAGTGCGTCTTGATGACCTTCTCGATGTCGTCGCGGGGCGCGAGCACGGGACGGACATCCAGTCCCGTGCTCAGCCGGAGATCGTCGAACGCGTAGAGGTCGAAGGCATCACTCGTGGCGACGTTGAGGATCCCATTCTCCCTGGAGATCGGCACCAGGCGTTTCCGATAGACCACCTTCGAAGGGAGGCTTCTGAGGACCTCCGGGTCGATGGCGAGGTCCTGGAGCTGGACCAGCGGGATGTCGAGCTGTTGGGACATCAGCTCCAGCAGCTGGCTCTCGGTGAGCAGGCCGAGCTGGACCAGCGCCCGGTCGAGGCGCAGTCCTTCCGCTCGCTGGAGCGCCAGGGCGTCGTTGAGCTGGCTCTCGGTGAGCAGCCCGCGGGCGACGAGGATGTGCGACAGGTTCATGGGGGAGGTGTCCCGAGGATGACGGTTGGGACCCTAGAGGGTGTGGATCCCGGAATCACCAACGACGGTGTCCCAGACGGGAGCGGTTCCGGGAACATTCATCGGAAGGCGGATCGCGAGGGTCGCATGGGGAGTCGCGTCGCCATGGACGGAAGCGTCAGGTCCGACGGTGGACCTTGTGGAAGGCGGCTTGGTCGGTGGGCTTGAGGATCAGTTCGTCGATGCAGACGTGGGGTGGACGGGAGGCCATCCAGACCATGGAGTCGGCCACATCATCGGCTGTCAGGGGCAGGACTCCCCGGTAGACGGCCGCGGCGCGGGTCGTGTCGCCCTTGAACCGGACATCCGAGAACTCGGTCTCGGCCATTCCGGGATCGATGGAACCCACCCGGATGCCGGTCCCGTTGAGTTCGAGACGCAGGGATTCGGTGATCAGGCGTACCCCCGCCTTCACGCCGCAGTAGGCGGCACCCCCCTCGTAGCCCCGGTGACCGGCGATGGAACCGACGTTCAGGATCCAGGCGCCGTCGTGGTGGGGGAGCAGCGGCAGCGCCGCGCGGGTCATCCGGAGCAGCCCGAGGAAATTCGACTGCACCATGGCTTCCCAATCCTCGTCCCGGGCCGTGGCCACGGGGTCCAGCCCGTGGGCGCCGCCGGCGTTGTTGATCAGAACGTCGATCCGCGGTGTGAGGGATCGCGCCCAGTCGAGGAACGCCTCCACCGAGGGGGTCCGGCCGACGTCGAGGGAATGGTGGTGGACCGACGCGGCTCCAGCGGCGCGGGCGGCTGCAGCGCTTTCGGCGAGGCGTTCATCCCGTCGGGCCCCGAGAAGGAGGTGACATCCTTCACCGGCGAATTTCCGGGCGGCAGCGGCCCCGAATCCGCTCGAGGCCCCGGTGACGAGGATCCAACGACCTGCGAGCTTCATCCGGGGTCGGGGGACCGGCGTTTCAGAGCACGCCTTCGCGGATGCGGTCGAGGAGCAGCTTGGTGGCCCGGATGCCCTGGGCCTCGCTGAGTTTGTCGCCTTCGTACTCGATGCCGACGTAGCCGTGGTATCCGGCGTCCAAGACGATCTTCATCATCCGCGGATAGTCCGTCTCCACGCACTGACCGGCCTGGTCGAAGTCGTAGCTCTTGGCGCTGACGGCCTTGGCGAACGGCATCAGTTCGGTGACGCCCAGATACCGATCATACCAGTTGCCTTCGGAAATCTGGAAATTGCCGAAGTCGGGCAGGGTTCCGCAGTTGGGCTTGTTGACCATCCGCATGACTCCGGCCAGCCACTTGCCGTTCGAGCTGAGGCCACCGTGGTTCTCTACGATGCAGTTGAGGCCCAGCGGGGCGCAGTAGGCGGAGAGCTGGGACAAGCCGTCGGCGGCCCGCTTCTGCTGTTCCTCCGGGGAGCCGACGCCACCGGTGCCGGCGTTGACCCGGATGCTGTGGCAGCCGAGGGCCTTGGCGGCATCGGCCCACTTGTGGTGGTTCATCACGGCCTGGGTGCGTTTGGCCGTGTCGGGATCCCCGAGCTCACCTTCTCCGTCGCACATGATGAGCAGGATCTTCACTCCCTCGTCCGAGGCCCGCTTCTTCAGCTCCTTCAGGTAGGCGTCGTCGGTGGCCTTATCCATCATGAACTGGTTCACCAGCTCGATGGCCTGGATGCCGTAATCGGTCCGCGCCACCCTCGGGAAATCGAGGTTGGTGATGACGTTCGACCGCAGCTCGCGGTGGAGCGACCACTCGGCGAGGCTGACCTCGAACGGGGCCTTGGGAACCTTGGGTGTGGCACATCCGGCGGCCGCGAGGGCGACCGTTGCTGTGGTGCCGTGCAGGAACTGCCGACGGGTCAGGTTCATGATCGGGAGGGTGTGGGGATCAGTGGGCCGGGGCCGAGGATCCACCCGCCGAGGCGGCCGGAGCCTTGGGCGGGTGGAAGAACAGCGCGAGGGCGACCGCGGCACCCGCCGAGGCGATGAGCGGCACCAGGAACAGGCCCTTGAAATCGACCATCTTGGTGGCGGGGTTCGTGTAGACCGACTGCATCAGATACGGGCAGATCGAGTTGGCCACGAGGGCGCCGATGCCGAGGATCTGGAGGTTGAAGAGGCCCTGGGCGCTGGAGCGGATGTCCTTCGGGAAATAGGCATCCACGAAGATGTAGACCGTCGCAAAGAAGAAGGCGTAGCAGACACCGTGGAGGACCTGGATCAGGATGATCGCGGTCGGATCCCCCGGCATGAAGGAATACACGGCGAAGCGGGCCGCATGTCCGAGAATGCCGAAGATCATCGTCGTTCGCCATCCGAGGGTCTTCAGGGTCGCACCGAGGACGAACATGGTGAGGATCTCCGCAATCTGGCCGATGCTCATGATCGGGGTGATCCAGGGGGCGGCGATCCCTACGCCACCGGCCTCCTTGGCGGTTCCGAGGAAGATACCGGTCCAGTTGAAGTAGCAGTTGTGGACGAACGAATCGACGAAGGTCACCAGCCACAGCACGAGCACGAAGGGGTGGGCGAGCAGCTTGACCGCCTCCAGCCAGGCGAGGTTCTCGCTGGCGCCACCGGTGGCCTTCTTGGGCGGGGTGTGGGGTAGGGTGAAGCTGAACGCTGCGAGCACCAGGGAGGCGATGCCGGCGACGATGTAGGTCCACTTCGTGGCTGCCTTGGCGGCATCACCGGTCAGCGGGTGGCTGAATACGGCTTCCAGCCACTTGCCCAGACCTTCTGGGTTCGCCGCGCGGACCGCGTCCCAATCGACGAAGATGAAGGTGAACGGCCAGGCGGCGAGGATCCAACCGATCGTGCCGCCCATGCGGATGATGCCGAACTCCTTGGCCGGATCCTTCATGCTGGCGAAGGCGATCGAGTTGGTGATCGAGATGGTCGGCACGTACAGGAGGCAGTGAACGAGCATCGCGAGGAAGAAGGGCCAGAACTCCTTGGCAAACCCGCAGTACAGGATCGCCAGGCCACCGATGAAGTGGGACACCGCCAGGAATTTCTCCGCGGCGAACTTGCGGTCCGCCCACTGGTTGCTGAAGAACATGCCGACGATCGAGGCGATCGGGAACGCGTTCAGGATC
>CAZZKQ010000179.1:3880-6959 GCA_964654875.1 uncultured Verrucomicrobiota bacterium
GCTCCGCCGCCGAGAACTTGAGGCTCGGGAGGTATCCGAAGATCAGCGGAAGCCAGGCGCCCCAGATGAAGAACTCGAGGACCATCATCAGGAACAACTTGAGGCGAGGGGTGGAATTCATGGGGAGTAGAACGTCTCGGAGCCTAGGAAACGAGGGATGCCCCGGACAAGCCCCATGTCGGGATCCAGAGGTGCATCCCACGGGTCCCGGACTAATCTCTCCCAGGTGAAGATCCTCGTCACAGGCGGCTCCGGGTTTGTCGGAAAGGTCGTCGTCGAACGCCTCCTGGCCCGCGGCCACTCCATCCGTGTGCTCGCCCGGGGGACCCGCCCCGCCCCGGGGGGTACCTGCGAGACGGTCCAGGGCTCCATCCTCCGGCCCGGGAGCCTTCCTGCCGCCTGCCGGGAGGTCGACGCCGTCGTCCACCTCGTGGGCATCATCAGTGAGGTCGGTGACCAGACCTTCGAACGGGTCCACACCGAGGGGACCCGGAACATGCTCCACGCCGCGCAGTCGGCAGGGATCCGGCGCTTCATCCACATGAGCGCCCTTGGGACCCGACCCGACGCCGTGGCGCGATATCATCGATCCAAATGGGAGGCCGAGGTGGCCGTGCGGGCCAGTGGGCTCGACTGGACGATCTTCCGGCCCAGCCTGATCTACGGGCCGGGCGACGGGTTTGTCGGGCTGTTTGCCCGGATGGCCGAGTGGTCTCCGGTCCTGCCGGTGATCGGCACGGGACAATCCCGGGTCCAGCCCGTGGCGGTGGAAGATGTCGGACACTGTTTTGCCTCGGCACCGACGACCCCGGCCTCCGTGGGACGGACCTTCGATCTCTGCGGTCCGCGGTCCTATCCGTTCGATCGGGTCATCCGGATGATCCTCGAGGCGACCGGGCGGCACCGCGGGGTGGTTCACCTGCCGCTCCCCATCGCGCGACTCCAGGCCGGGATCCTTGAGAGCGTCTTCCCACGGATCCTGGACCAGGCGCCGCCCCTCAACCGGGATCAGATCCAGATGCTGGAGGA
The DNA here is from genome assembly GCA_964654875.1 of uncultured Verrucomicrobiota bacterium. Lineage (GTDB taxonomy): Bacteria > Verrucomicrobiota > Verrucomicrobiia > Limisphaerales > UBA9464 > UBA9464. The sequence continues at coordinate 4,910 of CAZZKQ010000179.1, forward strand.
GGACAACGTCGGGGATCCGGTCCCCGCCAGCGAGGCGTTTGGCTTCGTCCCCCGGTCCTTCGAGGACGGGCTGGCGCGGCTGTTCGGAAGGACCTGAACCGACCTTTCTCCAATTTTGAACGGGTCCGGATCCTGGTGCGTCGGATGCACCATGAAAGCCCGCTCGTCCCTGAGATCGGCCGGGCCACAGAAAAAAGCCCGGTCTCGGAGCCACGGACCACGGATGTCCACCCCCCCCAGTGAGGATGGCGACGTGAAAAGTGAACTTGGCTTCATCATCCCGGCGGTTCCCAGGACCCGTCGGATCACCCAGCCCCGTCCCGCCGCGCAGCTGAACTTTCCGCTGCCGCCTTCGGCTCCCGCCCCGGTCCGACGCCGTCAGGAACCCGTCGGCGCCAACCGACCCTGTCCCCGGCGGCGTGCCGACTGGTGGTTCGACCAGATGCGGCTCCTCGTCGCCGAAGGGCGCGAACTGGATTCCGCGGGGGTGTTCTGACCCGGCACAGACCCGAATCGCGGCTCTCCACGTCGTTGTGTCCCCCTGTCCCGGGGGGGCTCGGCTGCCTCTCCCGGCTCCGCGGGATCAGTCGACACGGGGCGACACCACCCGGAAGAACCGGGGTCCGTCGCCCGGTTCGGGAATGGGGATTTCCACAGGGCCACTCGTCGCCGCCGGTGGAATCCGGTGGCTGGGGCTCCAGGGGCCCTTTGCCGCATCCGGGCTCGATTCCACCGAGTAGCTCTGCCCGGCGGTGACGGTCACCACGAACCGCATAAAACCTGGAGTCGAAGCCGGACGTTCAATGGCGAGGACCCTGGGTTCGACGGCCGGGACGTCGTCCCACCCCGGTGTCCCACCCATCACCGCGCTGGCGGTCCAGGAGCCCGAGGGAAACCGACGCACCAGCGACCGTCCCTGACCATCGGTGGACGGATGGGGGGCATCGTCATAGGTGAAGGCCTCGAGCGGTTCGCCCCACGGACCGGTGAACACCAGCGTCTCCCCGGCGTTGTTGAGCTGACCGGTGAAGGTGCCTTCGATCCGCGCAGACCGTCCGTAGCGTTCCAGGAACGCCTCCCGATCCCGGACCACGACGGCATTCTCCCCGGGCAGGAGTGGACGGGCGTCGCTCGGGAAGGTGAATCCGATCCCGGTGCTCAGCTCGGCTCCGGCGAGCGCCACGGGTTCGGTCCCGATGTTCCGGACCTCCAGGAATTCGTACTCATCCGGGTCACGGAGCCCCTTCGGATCGGCGGTCGGATGGTACATGATCTCCGAGATCCGGATCGGCGGCACGGTGGTGGCGTAGTTGCCGACGACCGGTGGACTCCACTTCGTGCCGTTCTTCGCCCGGGCAATCACCCGAGTGCTGGCGTCGAGGCGGAAGGGCGTCGAGTAGGTCTTTGCGCTTCCGGAAACAGCACCGCCGATAGCCCGGGGATCGGATCCGTCGATCGTGTAGAATACCGGGAAGGTAGACTCGAGGGTCACGGTCACGCCATTGGGATGGTAGCCGCTCGCAGGCGAGAGGGTCGGCCACCGGACGATCGTGGAATCGATCCATCCCAGACGCCCGGTCACCCACTTCTTCAGGAACCCGATCTCCTCCTCGTAGGTCTTTCCGATGAACCAGTTGGGCCAGACATACTGCCCAAGGGTGGGCCAGCGGACAAAGTTCCGCTGCTGGGCCTCCATAAGCTGATTGGTCAGGCCGTCGATCACCGCGAGGACATTGCTGGTGGCAAAGGGACCCTGTCGAAGCGACGCCCAGCGGTCGGCATGCCGCTGGGTGAATTCGGGGTCCTGGAAGAGCTTCGGATACCACGGATAGTCGGAAGTGCTGATCTGGGGCCAGTACCAGCCATTGGTCTTCCAGCCCTCCGCATAGTCGGCATTCCCGAGGGACAGGTTGTAGTCCCAGATCGGACCCATCTTCAGCCGACCGCCCTTGTCCCGATGCATGAACGTGCTCAGTCGATACCCATCGATGTTCTTCATCGTCTCGACCATCCACCAGTGGTCGATGAAGGCATCCGCATCGGCATGGGC
>CAZZKQ010000180.1:0-6949 GCA_964654875.1 uncultured Verrucomicrobiota bacterium
CCGACACCATTCCAATAATCCACAAAGATGCGACAGGTCTCGACGGGATCGGGATGCAGCCGCAGGAACTGGCGGTGGAGCGCCTCCATCTCGAGCAGGGCGGCGGGATCGGGTGACTCCCGGAGCACACAGGCCATCACCGGATCGAGCAGGGTCATGCGCGTGCGGGCGAGTCCCGCCGCGACGAATGCGTTCCACAGCGCATAGCTGAGGACACAGGCCGTGATGGCGACGCCGAAGGCCCAGCCCAGCTTCAGGGTGGTGTAGAGGTTCGACACGCTCATGATCGCGCCGAGGAGGCCGCCCATGAGCACCGCGCGCAGGGTGAGCTGGGGGGTGCCCTCACCGCGGAAGTACGTCCGGAACCAGACCCTGTCCCGCTCCTCCGGTGCGATCCGGGTCAGGTCCGGGAGGCTCGACCCGCTGGGGTTGGCTTCGATGGGGGACGGATGGGGGGTGGGATTCGGCGTGGCCACGGCGAGGGGTGGTTGAGTTTGGGAATCCACGAGTGGACTGCAGCGGCAGGCGCCGGGGAAAGGTCAAATCGCCGGGGGCGGCTTGGGACGTGTCACAACCTCCAGGCGGCCCACACCCCCAGATGGGCCAGGACAATGGACCAGGTCAGGAGCTGGAACCCCCATTTCCGTGTCTTGTGACGGAACCACCGCTGCCCCAGCAACGCCCCGGGCCAGCCCCCGGCCAACGCGAGGAGGTGGAGGGTCAGTTCCGGGATCCGCCCCTGGTGCCGACGCGCCTGGCCCTTGTCCACCCCATAGGCGATGAGGGTCAGTCCACTCATCACGGCATAGACTCCCAGGATCCAGCTCATGCAAAGGTCCGGGCCTGCTGGAGCCCATTGGATCCGCTGACCAGACCGGGAGAGCATCGGGTCCCGCGCCCGCCTTCGGGGCCACCGGCTCGGATTCTGATTCCCGCCGAAACCGCCGTTCCCGTACGGTCCCGCCCGTGCAACCCGCGATCGTGTCCCCTGGCGAGAAGGTCCACCTGATCCAGCGCCGGCATTTCGAGCTCGAACCCCATCGTCATTTCGTCGGAACGGTTGAAGCCTACTCCGAGGGACTCCTGCGTGTCGTGGGCCATATGTTCGCCGTCGACTCCTCGACCTTTGAATTCCGACGCCGTCCCGAGGTTCGGACGCGCATCGTCTCCGCGGTCAGTGGCGAGGTGCTGATCAACATCCTCCCGCCGTCGGTGGATCTCGCCAAGGTGGTCTACCGCCAGGAGGCCGGCGCGCTCCGGGTGACGGACGGCACCGACTGGCACCTCGACCTGAGCGAAGTCACCTGGCGCTGACCGGCTGTCTCGCCCGGTGGCAGACCCCCGCCGGCGAACCGCATGGACCCTCGTGAAGACGATCCGCATCCATGTCCCCACCGCCGTGGGAGGCTGCGAACGGATCCATGATCTCCAGAACGTCGGCGAGGAGATCCACTGTCAGTTCCTGGGCACCGGGATTGTGGACATCCCGGACATGGATTCGGCGACGACATCGCTCCATGTCCGGGTCTCGGCGTCCCGACACCTCGGTGATGTGACCCGGGTGATCCGGAAGGCCCTGAAGCGATATGGGTTGGCGCAGTCGGCGGAGGTCACCCGGATCGACCTTGGGGGACGCCCTGTCGCGGGTTGAGGCCGGTGTCCAAGGAGATGGATGCCCGGGTACAGTGTCGGATCTGTCGTCCTGATTGCTCCGGCTCGCTGCGGTCCCCACGATCGGCTTGCCCCTGTCCGTCGTGGCGGCCAGCCGGGATCATGCCTCCCAGCCCGCCGCGATTCGTGCCTCGGATTCCGGCCGAGACCCGAGGCCGGGTATTGGCGGGACGACTCCCGACGGAACAGGGCCAGGCGTCGGTCGTGAACCCGGCGGAAGCCGCCCTCCCTTGAAAGGCCTTTCCCAGACACACCCGCCAGGGCCGCTTGGGTCACGGTTTGGCGGATTCAGGGCCTGGGCGAGACCAGACCGGTTCCAAGCGAGGTGGCTGCGGCATCCCGATACCCGAGCGGTCGGAGGTCGAAGCGTTCCTCGATCATCCTGAGGATCGATACGGTCTCATATTGTTCGTGATCGACGTAGCCCCTCCGGACGAAGGGTGAGATCAGGATGGCGGGAACCCGGACGCCAGGTCCCCAGCGGTCCACGACGGGTGGAGCCACGTGATCCCAGTGTCCTCCGTTTTCGTCATAGGTGACCACGATCAGGGATCGGGCGTAGTCGGGGTGGGATTGGATTCGGCGGATGAGATCGTGGGCCTTTTGTTCCGAACCAAGGACCGACGTGTAGCCTGGGTGTTCGTCGCTCCGTCCCCCGAACTTGAGGAAGGAGACCGTCTTCAGGGGGCGTTTGGCGGCGAGGTCCTCCTCGAATCGGTTGAGGTCCATGAGGTGGGCCTTCCCGGCATCGGAATTGGGGGCGTATTGTTCGAAGAAAGCAAAGGGCTGGTGGTGGAAATGGAAGTTCAGCTGATCGGGGACCTCCCCGGTTGCCAGCCCCTTGAGGACTGCGTCCCAGTCCTCGGAATACCAGGCCCAGTCGATGCCCCGCTCGTCGAGCCGGTCGCCGATCGTGTCGTGCACCTGGGGAGGTATGATTCCCGTGAATCCGACACCGGGCTTGGCAAGCTGGGAGGAACTGCAGGTGTTCACGGCATACTCATCCGGGGTCAGGATGGCGCTCCAGTTGCCAATGATCGTGCCGTTGCGATCGAGGATGGCCTTCATCGAATCCAACGGGGGAGGGTCGGAGGGGCGGGGTCGGAACACCGGGCTGCGGGCCGCAACCAGCCATTGGTGGTTCAGGAAGGACCCGCCGAAGGCGGAGTGGAAGAAATTGTCGCAGAGCGTGTACTCCATCGCCAGCTGGCCCAGGGGCAGCTGGGTCGCATCATGATATCCCATGACGATCCCGTCCGGGATCGGCATCTGTGGGATCGGTGCGGACTTGGCGGCGAAGGATCCATAGACGACGAACCGGTCCATCCGCCCGCCATGGATCTGCGCCTGTTGCTCGTAGAACTGATGGGTGATGGAGAGTTGGGTGGGCTTGTCGACCGGGAAAAACGGACCGGCGTCAAACGGCGCGACCGGCAGGTTGGTCTGGATGCCGGAATTCCCAGCCGGAAGGGTCTGATAGGGCACACCGTTCAAATCCACCTGCACGAACGACGGTGCATTGGCGATTCCGTTGGCCCCGGGGAAGAACCCATACAGGCTGTCGAAGCTCCGGTTCTCCATGTAGAGAACGACGAGGTGATCGATCGAGCGGAGGTTGGGGTTGGCGACGGGGATTTCAGCGGTGCGAAAGTAGCGGTTCGTCACGGTCGTACCTCCAGGAACCCAGTTCGTCCCGCCGTTGGCCCCGGTTCGGGTCTCGCCGAGCGGATGCCACTCCTGGAGATCCATCGATCCCTCCACCCGGTAACGGGTCCCGGGAGCACCCCGTATTTCGAGCGTCGGAGTCGGAGCAAGACTCCCGACCCGGAGGCGTGGGCGGAAGTCGTCGAGCACCGCCTGTCCGTCGATCCCGCCTGCCGACAGGTTGGCGAGGACCTCGGGGATGACCGGGGTGATCCGGTCCAGGAACCGTTGAAACTCGGCTGGCGACAGGCGGACCCTTCCGGTCCCGCCTTTGCCCATCGCGTCGAGGCCTTCCTGACCGGATCGTTCGTAGGCGCGTGTCGCGTCCCGGCTGAAGGCTGCCCCGGTCGCCTCGGTCAGCCACCGTTTGGACTCCTCGTCCAGGGCATCCCACTTCGGCCGGTTCATCAGCAGGTAGAATCCGGTCAACAGGCTGGGCAGTCCCTCGGTGCATCCGTTTGCGACGGTGTGGAGCTGGAAGGGGAGGATGCCGCTCGACCCGATCAGTGCCGCCTCGATGTCTCCCGAGTTGAAGGCGGCCGCGATCCCGTTCACCGGAAGGATCACCGGAACGGCCCCGAGCAGGCCCAGGATCCGGGCCGAGGTCGGATCGGACGCCCGGACGCGGACCCCCACGAGATCCTCGGGCCGGGTGACCTGCCGGTTCCGTGTGAGGAGCACCGAGGGCTCGTTCACCCAGACGCCCAGCGGATGGACCTCCTTGAACTCGGGTTCCAGGGATCGCGGGAGGGAGGCTGCCAGCATCTGGGTCCCCTCCCTCGGGCTTCCTGCGATCTCTGGCAGTTCCATGAGCATCGTCCGGGGAAATCGGCCAGGCGTGTAGTCCGGCAGGCCAAAGACCAGATCGTAGGCCCCCGACACCACCCGATCATACTGGGCCGAAGAGTCCTTGAGGTTGGGTTCGATCCGGAGGGTCAGCCGGCCGCCGCTCACTTTGCTGAGCGTTGCTGCCAGGGGCAGGAAGACGTCCCGGTGCATCGGGTGGTTTGTGGACACGAAGTGTCCGAGAACGAGTTCCTCACCCCAGGCCTTCGGTAGGAGGAGCAGAACGATGAGGCCGAGGAGTTTGAGTTGGAGGGTGTGCATTCGAGGAGATCTGGAAGGTGAGGGAACCGGGATGATCAGCGGGATTCCGGGGATGGCGTGTTGACCGTTGGCATCAAATCCGGGCGTTCAGCCATGCGAAGCACTCGCCGATGCAGCTTCCGGGCAGGCTGAAATGGTCGTCCTTCGGGTAGTCCCGCGTCGTGATGGAGCCGCCCATCTTCTCGGCCGCGGCGATGTAGGCCCGCTGCCACGGCACCGGGACCGCGGTGCCTCCCATGAAGCCGTCGACGCACACCAGGACCGGGGCGCTCGGGCGTTTCTGTCCGCCGGAGCCGGCCATGATGGCCGCCTCCCATCGGGCGAAGTTCTCCATCTTCGACTTCAGGATCGGTCCGCGCAGCCGGAACAGACGGCCGATGGTGTCGTTGATGTGGTGGACCGGCTGGTGGTTCCAGGCCTTGAGGACGATCTCCTCCCCGAGTGGCGTGAAGACATCCGAGAGCTTGAGATCGGGATTCGCGGCGGCATGGCCACAGAGCAGCATGACCAGATGGGAGTCCGGAGGAACGGTGGGGTCCTTGAGGGCCGTGCCAACCCCGGTGGGGTCCATCAGCCCGAACTTCGCCACGCCCGGCGACATCCCGACGACGCCGATCAAATCCAGGTCGCCAAGGTCCTCAGCCTCGAGCTCGGCCATGGTGACAGCGGCACCGCCTCCCTGGGACCAGCCCATGCAGCCCACCTGGGTGCCTGCGCCGAGGTTCATGTTTCGGACGGCATGGACCAGGGTGAGTCCATCGAGGGCGTTGCTCCGGTTGACCGTGTATTGATGCATCCCGGGGGAACCCAGGCCCTGATAGTCGGTGGCGCAGACGATCCAGCCCGCATCGAGGAACCGCTGGGCTCCTGGGACTCCGTAGTCGATCTGGGCGGTCGAATTGGCCTCGAAGTAGGTGCTGAGTTCGCGCGCGGGATCCGGGAGGGCCGAGGGACACCCGGCGTCGCCGATGCCGGTGGTTCCGTGACACCACGTCAGGACCGGGCGGTTGGCCTTGCTGGAATTCGGGGCCACCACGAGGCCACTGACGCGTTGGGGCTTTCCGTGAGAGTCCTTCGAGACGTAGTCGATCTTCCAGGCGGTGGCGTTCCCCAGCGAGGTTGGGATCCGTTCCCTGCGCAGCACCGTTCCGGTTGGCTTGCCGGCGATTGTGCGGATGTCAGCCTCGGTCGGGAACATGGGCTTGCTGCCCGAAGTCGAAAGGGGCGTCGGCGCCGACGAGTGGCTGGAGGCCGTCACACAGCCTGAAAGTCCCGACAGCATCCCGAGGGACAGGCCGCCGCGGAGGAGCGATCGCCGGTCGAACCGACCCGTTGAGGGTCCGGGGATGGAAGGTGACGTGGTCTCGATGTCACTGGGGCCTTCGGTGGGGACCGGGGTGCTCATGGAATGGCGTGGAGATGGGGGGCAGTCGAGGGGGTGCGCCCGCCGCGATTCGAACGCGGGACCCTCCGCTTAGAAGGCGGATGCTCTATCCAGCTGAGCTACGGGCGCGAACCCCGCGGCAAACCTAGGCGGGGCCGGAGCCCTCGGGCAAGCCGGCGGACGACGGCTTTGCCGCCCCGCCGTGGGCTTGCGGCCCCGGACGGCGAGGGCACCCTGTCGGGGTCCCCTCCATCCCAACCGGCCGTCCCATGTCCAAACCCACCCTGTCCCCCCTGCGTCTCTGGCAGCTCAGCTTCGGATTCCTCGGCATCCAGTTCGGTTGGGGCCTCCAGATGGCCAACATGAGCCCCATCTACGAGATGCTCGGCGCCAAGGAGAGCGAGCTTTCGCTGCTGTGGATCGCCGCCCCGCTGACGGGACTGCTCGTCCAGCCGATCGTGGGACACTTCAGCGACCGGACCTGGAACGCCCTTGGACGTCGGAAACCCTATTTTCTCGTCGGCGCCCTGCTGTCGGCGCTCGCCCTGATCGCCATGCCCAACGCCTCGACGCTCTGGATGGCCGTGGGTCTGCTCTGGATCCTCGATGCCTCGATCAATATCACCATGGAACCCTTCAGGGCCTTCGTGGCCGACCTGCTGCCCGAGTCGCAGCGGCCAGCCGGCTTCTCGGTGCAGACGGTTCTGATCGGCCTCGGTGCCGTGGTCTCCTCATCCCTCCCATGGATCCTCGCCAACGGCTTTGGGATCACCGAGGCCTCCGGCGCCGGGGCCGGCCGGATCCCGCTGCCGGTGCGCCTCGCGTTCTACATCGGTGCGGCCGTCCTGTTCGTCTGTGTGCTGGTCACGATCCTCACGACCCGCGAGTACCCGCCGGAGGATCCCGAGGCGTTCCGGCGTATGAAGGCGGAGGGGGCGGGTCTGGCGAACGGCGTCCGGGAGATCCTCGCCTGCATCTCCGCCATGCCGGTCCGGATGCGGCAGCTGGCGTGGGTCCAGATGGCCACCTGGGCGGGTCTCTTCTGCATGTGGACCTATTTCGGGACCTCGATCGCCCGCACGG
>CAZZKQ010000181.1:0-6946 GCA_964654875.1 uncultured Verrucomicrobiota bacterium
GAAAAAATTCTTTCATGAGCCCCCCTGGTGCCGCTGGCGGGACTTGAACCCGCACGACCTTGCGGTCTGGGGATTTTAAGTCCCCTGCGTCTGCCATTTCGCCACAGCGGCCCAGGATGGCGCAGGAGGTGATCCGGGTCCGTCGGAACGTCCCGCCCCTGCCGTCGCGGCACGCTACGGTCGGGACCACGACACGGGCAAGCTTGGGACATCCGACGGGTCGGAACCCGGCGTCGTGTCGCGCTCCGTGGCGCTTCAGCGGTCGTCCGCACTCACGCCCGAGCCGCACCCGAGCCGCACCCGTTGCTAAACGTGACTGGACCACGACATTCTTCTGCACATGACGTTACCCCAGACCCCCAAGATCGATCTCCCCGCCGTGGAGATGCTCCTCCGTCTCGGGACCGCGACGCTCGTCGGTGCCTTGATCGGATTGAACCGGGAGCTGCGTCACAAGGCCGCCGGGCTTCGGACCCAGGCCCTCGTGGCGTTGGGGTGCGCCACCGCGACGCTCGTGATGGCCGGACTCGTAAGCGCCGGTGGGACCCCGGACGTCAACGCGGTCAGCCGCGTGATCCAGGGCGTGCTCACCGGGGTCGGTTTCCTCGGCGGCGGGGCCATCGTCCGAGGGTCGAACGACGCCCACATCCAGGGGCTGACCACCGCGGCCAGCATCTGGATCTCCGCGACCCTGGGTGTTGCCTGTGGCGTCGGGTTCTGGGGAGTGGCATTGGCTGTGATGGCCCTCGCACTGTGTGTGCTGCACGGCGGGGTATGGGTGGAACGCTGGGTCCATCGACGGCAGGACGTCGGGTGAACCGGAGGCTGGGATCTGCGTCGACCATGTGCGTCGACCGGGCCGACGGGTGCTGCCCGGTGCCGGTGCATCGCCGTACATCGTCCCTGCCTGGAGTCCGACTGAGCGGTCGCGGACCCATCGCGGACGTCGCTTGTCGGACGTCAGTCCGTGGCTCAGCGTCGGGCATCGACCGTTCCATCGTCATGAATGCCTCCCAAACCCTCTGTTCCCTCCTGCTGGCCGTTGCGGGTCTGGCTCTTCTTCCGGTCCAGGCCGTCGAGGTCACCCCGGCCGACACCCTCTTCATCAACGGCCCGGTCCTGACCATCCGCCCCCGGGGTGAGGCCGCGGGATTGGCGGTCCGGGGCGGACGGATCGTCGCGGTGGGGGACGCAAGGACGGTCCGACGGTTCCAGGGCACCAACACCGAGGTCGTCGACCTCAAGGGAGCGACGCTCATGCCGGGATTCGTGGAACCGCATGTCCACATCAACCTCACCGCCATCAACCTCGGAATGGTCCAGGTCGGCTCCGAGAACCCGGGTGGGATGTCGATTGCCGAGGTGAAGGAGGCGATCGCTGCCGCGGTGCCGAAGATCCCGGCGGGCGGCTGGCTGCTGGCCAATTCCTTCGATCCCTCGCGCACGACCCCTCTCTTCACCGAGCTCACGGCTGGGGATCTGGACGAGATCTCCAAGGAGGTCCCGATCTTCGTCCTGAACGCCTCGGGCCACATCGGCTACGTGAACCATAAAGCCATCGAGCTGGCGGGCCTCACCGACAAGACCCCGGATCCGCCGAGCGGCCGGTATGGACGGGACAGCCAGGGACGGCTGACGGGCCAGCTCTTCGAGCCGTCGTCGTTCGTGCCGTTCTTCGCGAAGATCCCGCCGCCGAAGCCCGCGGATGTCCGGGCTGCCTTCCTGCAGACCCTTCGGAACATGTCGGCCCAGGGCGTGACCACCGCCGGTGACCTCAACACGGGCCTGGCCCTCGGTCTCGACACCGAGATCGCCCTGCTGAAATCCCTGGCGGCCGAGTCACCGGTCCGGGTCCGCTGCTACCTCGCCTACCTGGCCCTGCTCGGAAAGATGCCCCCGGTTCGTCCCTTCGAGGGGGATGACAAGGTCGGGTTCGTCGGCATCAAGGTGACTGCCGACGGCTCCACCCAAGGATACACCGCCGCGGTGGGCATCCCCTATGTCGGAACCACCAACCGTGGGTCCCTCGACTGGCCCGGGACGCAGGATCTGATCGGCAAGCTCCGTCCCTACTACGATGCCGGATGGCAGATCGCGACCCATGCCAACGGCGACCGGGCGATCGACCAGACGCTGGAAATCTACGGAAGCCTGCTGGCCAACACGCCGGACAAGGCGTCCCGGCGGCTCCGGATCGAACATTTCACCGTCACCACACCCGCCCAGCTTGAACGGGTCCGGGACCTTGGAGCCAGCGTCAGCATGACCATCGGGCATGTCTACTTCTGGGGATCGGTCTTCCAGCGGGCGATCCTCGGTGCGGACCGTGCCGCGCGGATCGATCCGGCCGGGGACCTCAAGCGGCTGGGGGTCCGATACTCGTTCCACAGTGATTCGACGGTCACGAGCGTCGATCCCCTCCGCTACCTCATGAACGCGGTCACCCGGATCCCGCAGCAGAATGACGGAAAGGTGCTCGGTCCGAAGCAGCGGATCTCGATCGACGACGCGCTCCAGGCGATGACGCTCGACGCGGCCTACCAGGTGTTCCTGGACGACCGGGTGGGCAGCCTCGAGGTGGGCAAGTACGCGGACCTCATCGTCCTGGATCGGAACCCGCGGCGGGTGGATCCCGCCGAACTGGGATCGCTCAAGATCCAGCGTGTCTATCTGGGTGGCATCCGGCAGCCGTGATCCTGGCGGCACCGCGGTTGCGGTGCCGGGCCTCCGGCGCTGGGACATTGGATCTGGGACATTGGATCTTCCCATTTGCCGGGTGTGACCTAGCCTCCGCCGGTCTTGGAAGGGCGGGGCATCGCTGGTGGCGCAAGCCACTGGAGGAAAGTCCGAACTCCTCAGGGCACGGGGCCGCGGAAACCGTCCGCAGCCGGCGAGAGCCGGTGAAGGGCGGCCTGACCGCGGGCGCGGCGGACCCAAGTCCGTCGCGACAGACAGTGCCACAGAGAATGAACCGCCGGGGTCGCAAGGCTCCGGTAAGGGTGAAAAGGCGGGGTAAGAGCCCACCGCCCGGTGTGTGAGCACCGGGGCACGGAAAACCTCCCCGGGAGCAAGGCCAAATAGGGGACCCAGACGCGGCCCGCGTCGTGGCCACGCGAGTGGACGGGTCCCGGGTACCGGTCGCAGAGAGGAATGATGCCCGGCCGTCGGGTCACACCGACGGACACAGAATTCGGCTTACAGCCCTTCCAAGACCTCCCCCGGGCCCTCCCATCCGCCTGGGAGGTGTGGGCGGTTCGATCCCCGCTCGCCGTTGCTCCTGTTCCTCTCTTCCCCTTTTCCCCCCGCGGGGTCTCCGCCAGACTCCCCGGGTGCGCAATCCGATCCTGGTCACCGGCGGGGCGGGCTTCATCGGCTCCCATCTGGTCGAACGACTCCTCGCCGACGGCGAATCCGTCGTGGTCCTCGACGACTTCTCGACGGGCGACCGCGCAAACCTCCAGGCGGTGGAGGGACACAGTCGACTGCGGATCCTTCCGGGCCGGGTCTCGGACCACTCCGACCTCGTGGCCCTCGTGGCGGAATGCGGCTTCGTCTACCACCTGGCTGCGGCGGTCGGGGTGGAACTCGTGGTCAACTCCCCGATCCGCACCATCGAGACCAATCTCGACGAGACCACGGTGGTCCTCCGCGCGGCGGCGGCGGGTGGGGTGCCGGTGCTGATCACGTCGAGCTCGGAGGTCTACGGGAAGAGTCCCCGTTCGGAGTTTTCGGAGACGGACGACCTGCTGATCGGTCCGCCCCACCTCGGCCGCTGGGGCTATGCCTGTTCCAAGCTGATGGACGAGTTCCTGGCGCTGGCCTACATGAGGGAACGCGGGGTGCCGGTGACGGTGGTCCGGCTCTTCAACACCGTGGGGCCGCGCCAGACCGGACGCTACGGGATGGTCCTCCCACGGTTCGTCCAGGCCGCCCTCCTCAACCAGCCCATCCGCGTCCACGGCGATGGCGGACAGTCGCGCTGCTTCTGTCACGTCCAGGACGTCCTCGAGGCCCTGCGGGGTCTCGAGCAGCGTCCGACGACCCGCGGCGAGGTCGTCAACGTCGGCAACAACCAGCCGATCACCATCCGCGATCTCGCCGAACGGGTCCGAAACCTTCTGGGCTCATCGTCCCCGATCGAGTGCGTGCCCTATGATCAGGCCTACGCCCCGGGATTCGAGGACATGCGGCATCGTCGGCCGTCGCTGGCGAAGATCGAGAGGCTCACCGGGTATCGGCCGACGCGGGATCTCGACACGATCATCCGCGACGTGGCCTCACACCTCCGTGCCGCGGGCTGAGCGGTTTTCCGGCCGGGCCGGGCCGGGGATCCGGAGTCAGGCGCTCAGGACGGTGTCCCAATCCTTCCAGACCGGTTCGTAGCCGAGGCGGCGCAGCAGCGAGGCGATCTCCTCCGGGGAACGGTCGTCGGCGATGTCGAACTGGCCGGTGGCTGCGGTGGAGCGTCCGGGAGCGCGGCGTCCCGCCAGGCCCTCGGGGTCAAGGGCGACCACGCGGCCCTTCACGGTCTGATGGATGTTCTGGTGTCCGGCGCCGGTGTAGCCCCCGGGCTCCGTGTGGCTGCCCGCGCTGGCGTGGGTGATGCCGAGGGGGAAGAGACCGTCACGGAGGTGGGCGGGTTCGCGCGTCGACAGCACCAGTCCGACATCGGGCAGGAACAGGCGGAGCGCGGCGATGAGCTGGACGAGATCCCGGTCGCCGAGGTGGGTGCGGGGCTCGAACGAACCGGCACAGGGGCGGAGCCGGGGCAGGGAGATCGTCAGCATGGCCTTCCAGCAGTGCCGCAGCAGCCAGGCCGCGTGGGCCGCGGTCGCGAGTGCCTCGTATCGCCAGTCGGCCAGACCGTGCAGGGCCCCGATGCCGATGCGCCGGAATCCGGCGGCATAGGCGCGCTCCGGACAGGCCAGGCGCCAGTCGAAGTTCCGCTTCGGTCCCGCGGTGTGGAGTTCGGCGTAGGCGGTGCGGTCGTAGGTCTCCTGGTAGACCACCAGTCCCTCGGCCCCGGCCTTCACCAGCGGCTCATACTCGGGGGTCTCCATGGGCCCGACCTCGAGCGAAAGCGACGGGATGAACTCGTGCAGGGCGGCGGTGCACTGCTCCAGATATCCGTTGGAGACAAACTTCGGATGTTCCCCGGCGACGAGCAGGATGTTCCGGAATCCGTGTCCGGCGAGGGCCCGGGCCTCGCGGACGACTTCGTCGACCCCCAGCGTGACCCGGAGGATGGGGTTGTCGCGCGAGAAGCCGCAGTAGGCGCAGTTGTTGATGCACTCGTTGCTCAGGTAGAGCGGGGCGAACAACCGGATGACCCTTCCGAACCGCTGCCGGGTGAGCTGTTGGGATCGGCGGCACAGCGTCTCGAGAGAGCGTCCGGCGGCAGGCGAGAGCAGGGCCGCGAAGTCCGACAGGGTCTCGGGCCCGCGGGCGAGGATGCGGTCCACCCGATCCGGAGTGGCCTCACGGGCCTCCTGGAGCAGTCGGGGAAAGGGCAGTGCATCGAACTCGGCGACAAAACTCATCAGGCGGTCAGGGTACCCGGGGTCCCCGGTGGGGCAAGCAGCGTGAGCCCATCGCGAGCCGTCGGAACCGCGGGTCACTCAAGGAACCGTCCACGGATCCTCGGATCCGGAACAGGGCACGCGGAGGAGCGTCCAAACCATCGGTGTCGGTGTCGCGCCACCCAGCGGTACAGCGCATCGCGCAGGGACCGGGGCACCCACCGGCCCACGGTGAGGATCGGCCACGGGAACGGAAGCCGTGCGGCGATCGCCAGCACCGCGTCCGAACGCACCCGGGCCACTCCGTCCTCCAGGACCACGACCGTGTCGGGCCCGGTTCCCCCGGGTGGGGTCAGTCCCGCGGCCGTGCAGGCCCGGCGTCCTGTCTCCCCCTGGAGCGGGGCGAACCGGAAGCGTCCGTCCGGATCCCTCGCGATCACGAAGCGCACGAATCCATCGCACAGGGCGCAGGTGCCGTCGAACAGCACCAGGGTGGTGCCGGTGGTGCCGTGCGGGGTGGGGTCGACGGGCTTTGGGGCCATGGGGCACCTGTTTGTTCCGGGAGGCGTGGATCTAGGCCCGGGGGGACTTGCCCCGCATCAGGTTGAGGTAGAGCAATCCGCCCAGCATGCCGCCGAGGTGGGCGGCATGGGCGACGTGATCGAAGGGGAACAGGGCTCCGGCGAGGGCCAGGATCACGCCCCAGAGGAGCATGGTCTTGGCGCGCAGCGTCACCGGGATCACGAAGAACAGCAGCAGGGTGAGCTGGCGTTCCGGGAAGAGGGCGGCGTAGGCGGCGACGAGGCCGAACACACCCGCCGAGGCGCCCACCACCGCGGAGCCGAAGAGGTTGGGGGCCAGGAGGGCACAGGTCACCTGGACCAGCCCGCCCACGATGCCGCTGAAGAGATACAGCTTCAGGAACCGGAGCCGACCGAGCCGATCCTCGATCTCCTGTCCGAACACGTACAGGCCCCAGCAGTTGAGGACGAGATGCGGGATGCCGCCGTGCAGGAACTGGTAGGTGAGGAACTGCCAGAGGTATCCCGACCGGATCCCGGGCACGCTGAGGGCGCACCAGGTGGTGAGGGGCCACCGGGTGTACTTGCGGATGAGGAACTCCGCGAGAAACACGGCGACGTTGATGCCGACCAGCCACGCCGCGAGCGAGCGGCTGTTCGACCGTGGGGCCTCCCGCCAGGAGTCGTTGGGATCGGTTTCCGTCATGGTCTGACCGAGGGAGTCTCGCACGGGGTGCAGCTCAGTCGAGGGCCGCCAGCGCCTGCTGCACGCGATCCATGAGGGGCGCCAGAGTCTGACGGCTGAAGTCGAATCGGCAGCCGGCCCGCGCGAACAGGTCGGGCAGGGGACGGGATGCGCCCAGCGCCAGGGCCGCCTTGTAGTCCGCGAGGGCCCGGGGGTGGTCC
>CAZZKQ010000182.1:0-6930 GCA_964654875.1 uncultured Verrucomicrobiota bacterium
CGGGAATCCTCCCGGGCGGCCCCTCCTTCGGACGAGCCAAGTCCTGCATCCTCCTCTTCCTGAGCGGCGGTCCTCCGCAGCACGAGACCTTCGACCCCAAGCCCGACGCCCCGGTCGAGATCCGCGACACCTTCCGTTCCATCCCCACCCGGGTGCCGGGGATCCACTTCAGCGAGACCCTCCCCTACACCGCGAAGGTGGCCCATCGGCTGTCGATCGTCCGGTCGATGACCACCGAGATCGACGCCCATTCGACCAGTGGGGCCTTCATGCTCACCGGCTATGAACCGGCCTCGAAGGCTGAGAACGTCCCGCCCAGTCCCGAGGACTGGCCCAGCATCGCCGCGGCCGTGGGAACCCTGAAGCCAAGCACCCGTTCGCCGATGTCGTCCGTGGTGCTTCCCGAGATCATGGCCAACGACGGCAACATCGTCTGGCCCGGACAGGATGGCGGTTTCATGGGGGCGAAGTGGCATCCGGTCGTGATGCGCTGCGACCCGACCCAGCTTCCGGTGCGCATCGAGGGGTTGAACCGGCTCAAGGACGTCCCCGAGGTCCGCCTCGAGGACCGGCAGGCGCTCCTGCGGCAGCTCGACTCCCACTTCTCCGCCGGTCTCCGCAGCGAGCAGGCGACGGCCTGGGACCAGTCCCACCAGCGCGCCTTCCAGATGCTGCATTCCGACGGCTGCCGACGGGCCTTCGAGCTCGAGCGGGAATCAGCGGCACTCCGACGGGCCTACGGCGACCACAAGTTCGGACAGAGCGCCCTGCTGGCCCGCCGCCTCGTCGAGGCCGGTACCCGGCTGGTCCAGGTCAACTGGCCCCGCGAGGGCAAGGCCGAGGTCGCCGGCAGCCCCCTCTGGGACACCCACGCCAACAATGCGGGTCGCGTCCGGGACGTGCTCTGCCCCCAGTTCGACCGGACCTTCGCCACGCTCATCGAGGATCTCCAGGAGCGCGGTCTGCTCGATGAGACCCTGGTGATCGCCGTCGGCGAGTTTGGCCGTTCCCCCAAGATCAACGCCGTCGGCGGACGGGACCACTGGGGAGCGTGCTTCTCCATGGCGATCGCCGGCGCCGGAATCCCCGGGGGACAGGTGGTCGGATCCAGCGATCGGATCGGCGCCTATCCAGACTCCCGCCCCATCCGTCCGCGCGACTTCGCAGCCACCGTCTTCCACCTCCTCGGGATCGCGCCCAACACGGAATTCATCGACCCGACCGGACGTCCCCGCCTGCTCACCGACGGCGGCACGCCGATCCGTGAGCTGGTCGGCGCCTGACCCTGGGACGGACCGGGTGCCGGGGGTGGCGGAGGCTCAGGCGGGATTCCGGCGTCGACGCCACAGGAGTTCCCCTCCGATGCCCAGGACCACCAGGACGGCACAGGAGATCCCGAAGACGTCGCCCTGGCGTCGGTACCACGTGGGGCCTGCATCGGGAGATCGACCCGCCACCTTGATCCTCAGCACGCCGGGCCCGTAGACGCTGCCGTCCTTCTCGAACAGGTCCGCCACGCGCCCGGTGGGTTCGATCCGACAGGTGAGCCCGTTGTTGGCGCAGCGGACGAGGGTGATGCCGTTCTCGACCGCCCGGAAGACCGCGCCGGCCGTGTGCTGCCACTGGGCACTGCCCTCCCCAAACCACCCGTTGTTGGTGAGTTCGAGCAGGAAGCCGGTGTCGTCGGACACATGATCCCGGGTCGTCTCCGGGAACATGTCCTCGAAGCAGATCACCGGCGACGCCACCACCGGCTTTCCCGGACCCAGCGGAAACGCCGCCGCCCGGGTGCCCGCGGTGAAGCTGCTGCCGATCGGCGTCAGCCATCGCATGAACGGCAGCGTGTTCTCGAACGGGATGTACTCCCCGAAGATCACCAGGCGGCGCTTGATGTACTGGTCCACCACCCGTCCCTGGGCATCGACCAGAAGCGCGGCGTTGTAGTGCTCGGGGCGCCCTCCCACCTCGCGACCGAATCCCGTGCCGAACACCCAGGTCGCCCCAGCCTGTGCGGTCTCGCGGGTCACCGACTCGAACTGGTCCCTCGTGATGTCCGGCATCGACCCCTCGGGCCAGACCAGCACATCGGGTTTCGACTCGAGGGCCGATCGGGTGAGGGAGAACACCGTGCCGAACCGTTCGGGATTGGCGCCCTCGTCCCAGATGAGCGTCTGCGGGATGCTGGGCTGGACCAGGGCGAGCGACACCGGCACGCCGGAGGTCCGAGGCACCGCCAGACGGCGCACCCCCCACGCCAGCACCAGGAGCAGCACGAGCACGGGCAGCCGGAGGTCCGACATCCAGGAGGTCCGTTGCCGCGTGGAGCGGATCAGCTGGAGGACCGAACCGGCAATGCCCAGGGAGACCCAGTGGACCAGTGCGGTCACCCCGAAGATCCCGGCGACCGAGGCGATCTGGATCAGCGGCAGATTCTTCCACTGGGTGATGCCCCAGAAGTTCCAGGGGAATCCGCTGAGGAACCGCCCCCGGATCACCTCCAGCCCCGCCGCACCCAACCCGAGCCCCATCCAGAGGAGTGAGCGGCGGACCGTCGGGAGTCCCGACAGCTTCGAGGCCGCCAGCCCCCAGGGGACAGGTTCCTCCTGGGATGCCCCGGTCCAGCGTCGGCTCCACAGGGTGGCCCACAGGGTCCAGAGTGCCGGGTATAGGGCACAGTAGAGGGAAAGGGAGAGCCAGGCGGCGATCGCCCCGGAGGGAAACGGGATCGCGAGCAACCAACGGAGGGAGATGAGGAACTGGACCAGTCCCGAGAACGCCCCAAGCCGGAACGCAACCCACGGGGATGCGCCCAGCACGGACAGCACCAGAAGACCCGGGGAGAGCCAGGCCAGCCCCGACCACCCCGGAAGCGGAAACGCCAGCGCCGCCATCAGTCCGGACAGACCCGCACCCATCCAGGGCAACCCGGCCCCCCACCGCCCGTGGACAGCGGATCCCACACCCCTGGAGGACGGCAGCGACATCACGGCCGACGAGGCTATCAGCACCCCGGGAGACAGACCACGTTTTCAACCCCCCTCGAAACGGCAACGGCCGCCCCGCATCCGCGGGACGGCCGTCGAGTCGCTGGAAGATCCCGCGCTCAGGCGTGGAACGACTTGCCGCAGCCGCAGCTGCTTTGGGCGTTGGGGTTGTTGATCTTGAACCCACCGCCCGTCAGCGCATCGCTGAAGTCGATCACCGCACCCCGGATGTAGTTCGCGCTGAACGGATCGACCACCACGGACACGCCATGGAATTCGGCGGCGATGTCGTCGTCACGGCGCTCGTCGAAGGTCATCCCGTACTGGAGACCCGAGCATCCACCGGCCTCGACATAGACGCGCAGGGGCTTGCCGGTGTTCTCCTTGTCCTCGGCCAGCATCGACGCGATGTGGCGGGCCGCCGCATCGGTCAGCGTCACCACGGAGGCAGAGAGGGTTTCGGTGCAGGGGGATTCGGTCACGGAAGAGCTCATGTCGGAGTCAAACTATGGAGCGTCCCCCGGGGTGTCAACCGGCGGACCCGTCCCGCAAGGGACTCCCCGCCGAGCTGTCGTCCCCCGCCCGACTCACTCCGGCTTCATCATGGCGTCCTTGAGGCGCAGATATTCCCAGACGGCCTGGATCGTCTTCGGACCGTCGCCACCCAGGATCTCCGGCAGCGGACTCCGCCCCTCCTCGTCGAAGTACACGGGCATCTTGCTGGCCGGATCGATGGTGGTCGGCGCCCGGAGCCAGCGTCGGAAGTAGTCGGGCTGCAGGCGGTCGAAGCTGGTGGCGAGATTGATGCCCGGGGCCTCGAAGACCTGGGTGGCGCCGAATTCCCCGATGCTGTGGCAGCTGATGCAGCCGAACCCGCCGTTGGCCCCGGCGAGCTTGCGTCCGGCCTCGGCCAGCGTCGTGGCGTCGGATGGCGCGGGATCAGGCGCGGTCACCGGCGGCAGCCCCGCGAGCGTGGAGAGTCCCTCCCCCAGTCCCTGCGCATAGGCCGGGAACGCCGGCATGCGGTATTCGGCCCAGGACCGCGGCTTCACCGCGATCTCGCCCCGGATGAACCGGGTCGCCCACTCGGGCTTGAGCTTGCCCACGAGATGATCCCAGGCCGGGAACCCCTCGAACTGGCCGTGGCACTCCCGACAGTTCAGGTGGACCGACTGGCGCTCGAGGAAGTCGGCCGTCGTGGAGCGGTCGAGCGAGGCGCGGTCCGACGCCCCGAACGCCTGGAGGGCGGCCCGCTGGTCCGCAGTGAGGGTGTACCGCGGTGTCTTGGATCCGGCGGAGGGTGTCTCGGCCAGGCATCCCGAGTTCCAGGACACCGGCGCCAGCTCGGCGAGGGACTTGGCGGTGAATTCATTCTTCACACCGTCGAGGGCATGGCAGTTCAGACACCCGGTCGACGCAACCCGCTTCCTCCCCTGCTCCACGCGGTCGGCACCCGCCTTGGCGGGCTCGCCCCCGGGTGCCGGGTCGGCGACGGAACCCAGATAGGCCGCGAGGTCCGAGGCTTCGGTCGCGGTCAGTTTGAAGTTTGGCATCCGGATCCACCGGAAGTGCTGCTCCGGTTTCTGCAGGAAGTTGGCGAGGGCGCCGGGGGTGAACTTCGCGTTGACCTCCTTCTGGGACACCTGATGCGGCTTGGAGTCGGTCGTGCCCGGTGACGGATGGCAGGCCCCGCAGTGGAGCTTCTCGAACAACGCCTTGCCGGTCTCGACGTTGCCGGAGGCTGCCACGGCGAGAGCCTCGCCCTTCAGGGAGCCCAGATAGGCCGCCATCGCAGCGGCATCCGCAGCAGCTGCCTCCCCGGACAGCATCGCCGGCATCGGCGTGCCCGCGCGATGGGCCTGCGGATCCCGGATCCAGGCGGCCATCCAGTCGACCTGTCGACGCGATCCAATCCCATTGAACGTCGGGGCATCCATGGACAGTTCCGGAACCGAGCCCCGGGTCTGGTGGCACCGGGCGCAGCGGAACTCCAGGAACAGATCCCGCCCCTGGTGCCGCAGCGCGGAGCGCCGCAAGGCTTCTGTGGGTTCATGGGACAACTGGGCCAGCGGGAGCGTGCTCAGCGGGGTCTCCCGGTTGGTCCAGAACAACCGGACCATCGACTCTCCCACCGTTTGGGAGGTGAACTCCACCTTGAGGCTGTTCGTCCCCTTGTTCAGACGCACCGATTGCCCGATCGCCAGGACTGGCCCCGTGTCCTTGGCCTCGAGTGCCAAGGCACCGTTGATGGAGACCTTCAGGGACCCCTGGGCGACGGCCTGGAAAGTGAAGTCCCCACGAAGGTCGGCCGAGATGGCCCCCTCCCAGCGGGCCGTGAACGGACCCGCCGGCACGAAGGGCGAGGCCGGCTGGCCTGCCGGGACGAAGAGCCAGACGTTCGGGGTCACCGACACATCGGTGACCCCGCCCGCGGTGATCGTACGGATCAGTCCCGTCGAGGGCTCCACGGCTCCCAGTCCCTGGGTCGCCCCCACCCACAGGATCACTCCCGTGGCGAGGACGTCGAGACGTCCCGGGCCCTGCCGGAGGATCCGGGTGAGGAGGAGCCCAAGGGACCGGAGTCGGGAGTTCATCATGGGACAGGGATCGCTCGGATGTCGGTCGGCTTCAGTTCATCGACAGCGGACGGCCCGGGATCTCGTGGATGGTCTGCTGGATCTCCTGCGAGATCGGGGTGCCATCCGCCGCCTTGATGTCCCATTTCAGGGACTGCTGGTTGACGGGACGGAGGCCCTCGATCTTCAGGATCACCGAACGCCCATCCTTGCCCAGCTTCGCACCGGTGATGTCGAGGGACTCGCGTCCCTTCTTCTTGGCATCCGACACCCAGACCTCCGGGGACCCGTAGTTCTCGCTGCGGATGTAGTTCCAGCGCTTGCCGCTCCAGTTCTGCACATCCTCGGCCGAGGCCTTGTCGAGCGGCTGGGAGAAGCGGAGCTCCACACCGTCAGACACGACCTTGACGGCATTGACGCCATAGACCGGCTTGCCGGTGTAGCGCACGCGGTCGAATCCGGTGATGCGCGCGGCGTTGGACTGCCACTCACTGAGGCCGGCCACGTAGAGCTGTCCATCGTGGGGATGGAACCGGGCCCGCATGACCGAGCTGGTGAACTTGAGCGGGAAGCGGACGGCCGCGGCCTGCTGGCGGCCATCGCCGAGGTCCTGGCGCAGGACCAGGAAGAGCGATGACTTGCCATAGGACTCGTACAGGAGCTCGTTGCGGTAGGGTCCCCACTTCGAGCTGGTGACCCAGACCTGGCCGCCGTTGGAGTTGCAGAAGTCGGAGTGCGACAGCCACAGGATGGGCGGCACGTATTTCTCGGCGGCACCGGCCGGGGTCCTGGAGTTGATGACGCCATGGAACGCCTTGCCGTCGACCCAGTTCAGCGGCGAGGTCGGCACCCAGGTGCCTTCGTTGTCGCCGGTGGTCACCTGGCCGTCACCACGGACGCCGATGCCGTTGGGGGCCCTGAAGCCGCGGGCCACGATCTCGAAGGTCTTGCCGTCGGGACTGACCCGGAAGAGGCAGCCGGCGTGGGAGCAGACGACACCATTGCCGCGCGAGGCCTTCTCGTTGCCGAAGCCACTGCCGCCGCTGTTCACCGGATTGGCCTTCGCGAAGTAGAAGTTGCCGGCGTCGTCCCGCTGGAGATCGAACACGAACTCGTGGAAGCCCCGGGTGGACATCACGTCGTTGTTGAAATTCTCGTAGTAGTCGGCCTCGCCGTCCTTGTTCAGGTCGACGAACCGCGTGATGCCATCGCGTCCGGAGGTGTAGATCTGGTCCTTCACGATCACCAGTCCAAGGGGTTCGTAGAGTCCCGAGGCAAAGCGGCTCCACACCAGGTTCTCGAGGGAGGCATTGATGCCCGAGACGAGACAGATGGCGGAAAGGCTCAAAGCTGCTGCCAGTGAGTGGCAG
>CAZZKQ010000183.1:0-6804 GCA_964654875.1 uncultured Verrucomicrobiota bacterium
TCGGCGTGGACGACGACGAGATCCGGACCGGCAACGCGATGGTCCTCGATCCCTACGGCCGTATCCTGAAGGAGACCTGCAGGGCCGGGGATGCGATGGTGGTGGCCGACCTCGATTCCCGGCTCCTTCCGGACAGCACCGGCCAGGTCTGGATGCGGGCGCGCCGTCCCGAGCTCTACGCCCCACTCACCGTGCCAACGGGACGGGAGCAGTCGGTCCGGAAGCTCAAGTTCTCCGAATGAGGTCGCCCCAGACTCCCGACCGGCCTCGGGTCCCCTTCCCCTTGAACCTCTGATTCCAAAACCATGAACTCCGTTCCTCCCGTCCTGCAGTCCCCACCGTCACGATCCAGCCTCGCCGACTTCGTCCGGAACCGATCCGAGGTCGACCGCGGACACGGCCTGTTCGAACTCGAGAGCGACCGGATGCTCGAGGTAAACCTCTCGGACCGGCTGTGGATCAAGACCGGGGCCATGGTCGCCTACGTCGGTTCCGTCCGCTTCACCCGCGAGGGTCTCTTCGACCACGGGATCGGCACCTTCCTCAAGCGATCGCTGACGTCGGAAGGCATCCGGCTCACGAAGGCGGAGGGACAGGGTCGACTCTATCTGGCCGATGGGGGAAAGAAGGTGAACATCCTCGATCTCCAGGGGGAGGACCTGTTCGTGAACGGCAACGACGTCCTGGCGTTCGAACCCTCGCTTCAATACGAGATCCGCATGATGCGCAGGGTGTCCAAGATGCTGGCCGGCGGGCTCTTCAATGTCCGCTTCTCCGGCACGGGCGCCCTGGCCATCACGACCCACTTCGACCCCCTGGTGCTCCGGGTGGAACCCGGTCAGCCGGTCTTCAGCGACCCCAACGCCACGGTGGCGTGGTCGGGCTCCCTCTCGCCCGAGATCCACACCGACATCAGCCTCAAGACGTTCTTCGGACGGGCGAGTGGCGAATCCATCCAGCTCCGGTTCGAGGGGTCGGGATTCATCGTCGTGCAGCCCTGCGAGGAAGTGCATGTGGGTCATGGACAGGGATCCTCGATCGACCTGGGCTGACCCGGAAACCTCACCCCCGTCCCACCCATGCGCCCCCTCCCCCTCGGAGCCTTCGCAGGACTCCTGCTGGCCGGTGTCCTCATCCAGGCCGACCCCGTTCCGTGGACCCTCACCGCGCCGGCTTCGAACTCGGTCCACCAGCGGGATTCCCGGAACGCCTCGGAGGTGGCCGTGGCCGGTCCATTTCCACCGGAGGCGCGGGTCCGGGCCGGGGACGTGATCGAGGGGCGGGTGGGTGCCGGTGGGCGCTGGAACTTCTGGCAGGTCGTGGCTCCGGGCGAGGGTGGGTTCCAGATCGGGGTGACTCTCCCGGCCGGAGGCCCCTGGCCCCTGGAGGTCCGGGTCCGACGGGGCCAGGAGATCCTGGCAGCCGCCTCGGTCTCCCTCGGTGTGGGCGAGGTCTTCGTCGTCGCAGGACAGTCCAACTCCGCCAACCACGGTTCCGAACGCCTGACCCCGACATCGGGGCGGGTGTTCACGCGGGGACCGAACGGCTGGCAGCCGTCAGCCGATCCCCAGCCCGGCGCCAGTGGCGACGGGGGGAGTTTCCTCCCTGCCCTCGGTGACGAGCTCGCCAAGGAACTGGACCTCCCGATCGGGTTCATTGCGACCGGCAGTGGCGGCACCAGCGTCCGGGAATGGCTGCCCAATGGGGTCGGATTCGACCGCCCCCCCACGGTGATGGCCCGGGTCCGACGCACCGGCGAGGGGTGGGAGTCCGACGGCGACCTGTTCCGGAACCTGGTCGCCCAGATTCAAGCGACAGGGCCGCGGCAATTCCGGGCGGTGCTCTGGCACCAGGGAGAATCCGACGCCAACCAGTCGGATCCCAGCCGCACCCTGCCGGGCGTCCAGTATGCCTTGTTTCTGGGGCGGCTGATCGAGGACACCCGATCCAGTGCGGGATGGCCGATTCCCTGGTTCGTGGCGCAGGTGAGCTACCACACGCCAGACGACCGGGGCTCGGAGGACATCCGCTCGGCACAGGCCTCACTGTGGCACTCCGGTGTGGCGCTCCAGGGGCCCGACACCGATGCGCTGACCGAGCGATGGCGGGACGGGGACGGACGTGGGGTGCACTTCAACGGGGACGGACTCCGCGAACACGGCCATCGCTGGGCCGATGCACTCCTCCCCTGGATCCGGTCTCAGCCGGGAGCCCGATCCAAGCCGCCTCCCACCCTCTCGGTCCACCCCGCCGCCGGCTGGCCCGTCGTGCGACCCGAACAGAAGGTCGACACAACACGTTCCGGCGACACCAAAGCGGTCGTCCACGGTCGCACGGAGACGTTCATGGCGGGCGGACGCCCGGCCTTCGTGATCCTGCCCGGACTTCCGGAGAAGGTTTCGCGCCGCGGGCAACCCTGGATCTTCTACGCACCCACGCTGTCCAACGTGCCCGACGAGGCGGAGCGCTGGATGCACGAACGGTTCCTCGAGGCCGGCGTGGCGATCGCAGGGGTCGACGTCGGCGAAGCCTACGGCAGCCCTGCCGCCCATGCGGCCCAGGAGGCGCTGTACCGGGAGGTGTGGCGGCGGTTCGGACTCGCCCGGAAGGCCTGTGTGCTGGGACGCAGCCGCGGGGGACTCATCGTCACCAGCTGGGCAGGCAGCCATCCCGATCGGGTCTCGGGACTCGCCGGGATCTACCCGGTGTTCGATGTCCGAAGCTATCCCGGTCTCGACCGTGCCGCACCCTCCTACGGCCTGGCCCCGGGCGAACTGGTCCAGCGCCTCGACACCCTGAATCCCGTGTCCAAATCGGGACGGATCGCCAAGGCAGGAATCCCCGCCCTGCTGATCCATGGGGATGTGGACACCGTGGTGCCCCTGGAACCCAACTCCGGGGCCTTCGTGTCGGGCTACAACTCGACCGGTCACGGGAAGGACATCCGCCTGATCGTGCTTCCAGGTCAGGGGCACAACATGGACCTCGGATTCTTCCGCTCCGAGGAGCTGGTCCGCTTCGTGATCGATCGTGCCAGGGCGGGAGCGGGGGTGAGGTAGGATCCCAAATCAGAAGATCCACCCGGGCAGACCGAGCATCAACAGATGCCGACGCCTCCGCGCCTGCACCCGATTCCTCGCAGTCCTCGGCACGGCTATCCACCGATGCAGCTCATCGTCCGCTGGGGCTGGATGAAGTCCGGCTGACCGATCCGGTGCCCGGCCTCCTTGCCCCGGACGATTCCGACCAGACGATCCGCAAGGGCCGCATCGGGCAGGCCTTCGCGGAGCAGCGGCCGGATGTCGTGCTCGACCAGGCTGAAGAGGCAGGTCCGGACCTGTCCGTCCGCCGTGAGGCGAAGCCGGTTGCAATGCCCACAGAAGGGTTGGGTGACCGGGGCAATGATGCCGATCTCACCCGGACCGTCGGCGAAGCGCCATCGGCGCGCCGTCTCGGAGGAATTGGACGAGGCCTCGATCGGGACCAGGTCGAACCGGTCCGCCAGACGCTCCAGGAGGGTGCGTGCCGATACGACGAGGTCCCGTTGCCAGGCACGCTTGGAATCGAGCGGCATGAACTCGATGAACCTCATCACAAGGCCGCGGTCCCGACCGAACTGGGCGAGGGACTCGATCTCATGGTCGTTCAGGCCCCCGATGATGACCGCGTTCACCTTCACCGGCTGGAACCCCAGGGCCTGGGCCGTGTCGATCGCCGACAGTGTCTCTTGAAGCCCATCCCGGCCGGTCAGGAGCCGGAACCGGTCGCGATCCAGCGAGTCGAGACTGATGCTCACCCGATGGAGTCCCGCCTCGCGCAGCGCGGCGGCCTGGGACCCGAACAGGAATCCATTGGTGGTGAGGGCCAGGTCCTTGATCCCAGGGATCGCCGCCAGCGCACGGACCAGTCGGGGAACGTCCCGACGCAGGAGCGGCTCGCCGCCGGTGAGACGGACCTTCTCGATGCCCAGATCCGCGGCCACCCGGACGAACCGTTCGATCTCCTCGTAGCTCAGCAGCTCGTGCCGCGGCTTCCAGGAGTAGTCGAGCGGCAAGGTGGAGGCCGGGTTGGGATTCCGGACGGCATCGAACCGGGTCCGGTAGAAATTGGCCGCCTCCTCGGTCTCGGGAAGGCAGTACACGCACCGGAAATTGCAGCGGTCGGTGATGCTGACCCTCAGGTCCCGCATCACACGTCCGTGGTCGTCCCTGAGTTCCCCGCGCATGGCCCGCTCAGCCTAGCCGGACCCGGACAGAGGACCAGACGGGAAGTGGCGCGTCTCCCGTCCGATACCCCGGTTCCACCGCCCGCTCACGGACCCACGAACACACCCTGGCTGTTGTTCCAGAACGATCCGGAACCGCTCTCCTGCAGGCGGATCGCCCGGACCTGGTAGACCGCCGCCTCCGGTGCGTCCTCGTCGATGAAGGTCGTCCCATCGATCGATCGTCCCGCCTCGAGGGGGGTCGAGAACCCTTCCAGCCCCCTGATGCTCCGAAGGACGGCGTACCGGCAACCCGCGTCCGACGACGGTGTCCAGGACAGGGTCACGCGCCGTCCGGACCGCTCCAGCTTGAGGTCCGAGGGTGGGCTGACCCGGAAGAGTCGGAGGGTGGGATCCCCGAGGATGCTGTGGAATGCGGGCACCTGAAGCCCCGGTCGGGACCAGCTCCGGACCATCAGGTCGGCCAACGGCGCACCAGCTCCCAGCAGGGTGTAGTCCCAGGACACGCCGCCGAACGTGGCCAGGCCATGATTCGGCCCGGCCAGGGAGGCCCTCAGCCAGTTGTCCCTCGAGATCAGCCGACCCCGTTCATCGACACGGGCCCAGTCGGGGCCGTAGGAGAACCAGACCTGACGGAACGTGACGGGCAGTTCCCGCGACGGGTCCACGAAGGCATCGCTCGTGTGGCTGCCCCCCAGCCCATCGAAGATCCCCGCCTCACCGGCGCTGGCGTACTGGAAGTGGACCCCGAGGTCGACCGGCACCCGGTCCCGGAGGTTGTGGCCGTCGAACAACACCCCGGGCTCCACGCCGAAGGCGGCCCCGGCAAGCGTCTGGGCCGACAGGACCGCAATGTTGGCGGCCGGGTTCTCCGCCAGGCACGAGACGCGTCCCCAGGTCGGGATCCGGTGCATCCGATACCGCGTCGCCTTGGCCAGATACTGCCGGAGGAGATCGGCCTCGCTCCGACGCCCCAGCGACGGCAGGCCCCAGAAGTCCACCCGCCCCACGGCGAAGTCGGGTGGACCCGGCAGATAGCTCTGATCGAGGACACCATCCCCGGGCAGGTTCCGGCCCCCGGGCTGCGTCTCCAGATCGGTCCAGATCGGAACCGTCCGGTGGGTGTAGCCATAGAAGGCGTCCGCCACCCAGCGACCCCGGTGGTCCGGATGGCCGTCCCATCCCCCTGCACCGCTGTGGACCAGCGTCACATGCCCCAGGATGAAGACCACGTTCGTGGCGCCGGGCTCGTGGTGGTCCGTGATCCAGCGGACGACCTTCGACCGGTTGGCGACGTTGCCCTCGACCGATCCATCGCGATGCCTCGGAGCCTCGAGCCACTCGCGGACCTGCCAGCCATCACCGACGAGATTGGTCCGAAGCTGGGCCAGCTCCGATCGGAGCGACGGGGCGAGGGTGCGGTCGACCACCAGCAACACGACGCCTCGCTGGTGCTCCACCGGCATCTCGATGCCCGCCACCCAATGGCGGAAGGACTCGCCCCGGATGCCCGGTCCGAGCCGCGCCAGGTACTCATACCGCTGACCCTTCTCCACCGTGGTGTCGATCCAGCGCTCCTCCGTGGACTCGTTGACCACGGGCGGACCCCACTGGTTGGCGCCGAACGGCCGACGCTGGATCGTGAGCGGCCACGGATCGGGGTATCCCGGGGCCCCGATCCCGCTGCGTCGGGGCGATCCCTCATAGAGCCGGGCGAATTCCAGGGCCGGGCGACCTTCCCGCTCCACCGCCCGCACCGTCAGCTGCTGGAGGCGGAAGGTCTCGGTGAACCCGATCGGGTAGTTGAAGGTCTCGACACTGTCGATCGCCCCCTCCACCGCCAGGGATCCTGCGGCGTTCATCCCCAGCTGAAAGCCCCGCGCCATGCCGGCGGCCGAGGGCAGGTATCGCGGATCGATCCCGGGGCCGTGGTCAAAGACGGTCCGGACGCTGTTGGTCCAGACGTTCAGGGCGTTCTGGTGGTAGACCCGCGTCAGCGTCGGCCCATAGGACAGGGCCAGCTCATGCCAGCCGGGCGTCCCGGACCACGACACGGTCGGCAGCCGGCTCTCCATGAGGAAGACGGGGAAATAGTCCGCGGCGCCCTGGCTGAACTTCACCGACAAGCCTCCCTGGACCGTGGCGTGGAGGTACCACGACCACCAGCCCGCCGGCTTGTCCATGTACCCCCCGACCTCCAGCAGCGGAGCACTCCACTCCCGGCCGCGGGGCAGCGACCAGTCCGGTTTGAACCAGAGGCGGATCGAGCCTCGGTCGAGCCGAAGCTGTGGGGATCCATCGGCGCCGGCAGTCGGATACCGCAGGGGTTTCCCTTGGGACGGCACCAGCCGGATTCCCTCACGCACGATTCCGGGAACCTGGGTCTCCGTGCCCGGGAGACCGACCGGTTCCAGCCCGGCGGCGGTCGACCGCCATGCCGATGCCGATCCATCCCACCACCAGGCGGCGAGACGTTTCGGGAACCAGCTTCGGGCGTCCTTGGGATCGGTCCGATGCGCGACTTCCTCGGCATCCGAGAGTCCATCGCCATCGGAATCCACCCAGTCGCCCGGTGCGGC
>CAZZKQ010000184.1:0-6784 GCA_964654875.1 uncultured Verrucomicrobiota bacterium
GGAAGTAGCCGAAGAAGGCCGACACGCCGTTGGGGCTGGTGAAGACGATCCAGTTGTACTCGCCGAGCGCGCTCATGCTCTCGTGCAGCGGACCGAGCTGGTCGGGCGGGGCGATCCGGATCGTCGGGATCTCCATCACCTCGGCGCCGAGCGCCTGGAGCCTCGAGGAGAGCTGGCTGGCCTGCTCACGGGTGCGGGTCACGACGATGCGGCGGCCCAGCAGGGGGCGGTCCTCGAACCAGGAGAGTTCCTTCCGGAGGCCCACCACGCCGCCGAGGACCACCACGGAGGGCGAGCCAAGACCCGCCTTCGAGGCCGTCGCCGCGATGTCACCGAGGGTGCCCGTGACCGTGCGCTGACGGGAGGTCGTCCCCCACTGGATCACCGCGGCGGGTGTCGAGGCCGGCGCACCGTGTTCCAGAAGCCGTCGGGTGATCTCCTCGAGACGCTCCATGCCCATGAGGATGACCCGGGTTCCCCCGAGACGGGCCACCGTAGGCCAGTCGATGCGGGATTCCGGACGGGTCGGATCCTCATGTCCGGTGAACACGTGGAAGCTGGAGCAGTGGTCGCGATGGGTGATGGGGATCCCGGCGTAGGCCGGTGCCGCGACCACCGAGGATACGCCCGGAACGATCTCGAACGGGATGCCCTCACGTCGGAGCACCTCGGCTTCCTCGCCGCCGCGGCCGAAGACGAAGGGATCCCCTCCCTTGAGCCGGACCACGACACGTCCCTCTCGCGCCTTGGCGACGAGCAGTCGATTGATGTCGTCCTGCGGCATCGCATGGTGGCCGGCGCGCTTCGCGACCGAGATGCATTCGGCGTCGGCCGGGACCCGACGCAGCAGACCGGGGTGGGCGAGGGCGTCATGCACCACCACCTGGGCCTGGGCGAGCAGCTCGGCACCGCGCAGGGTCAGGAGGCCGCCATCACCGGGACCCGCACCGACCAGATAGACCATTCCGGAGGACTTCATGGGTCGGCGACGGTACCGATCGCCGGACCGGAGCACAATCGGGCGCAGCCGACGCTTGTCCCCGAAGTGCCGGCCGCTACATTCACCCGCCACCCGATGTCGACGGTCCAGAAAGCGCTAAAGATGGTCGCCTGTCCGCACTGCGGATCGAAGGTGTTCATCCCGGGATCCCTTGCCCCGCTGGAGCAGACCCCCTGCTCCAAGTGCCAGGGTTCCCTCATGATGCCGATGATCCTCCGGCAGTTCGAGCTGCGGTCGGAGATCGCCTCGGGAGGCATGGGCACCGTGTACCGGGCGTGGGACAACACTCTCGGCCGCGAGGTGGCGGTGAAGCTGATGAAGCAGGAGCTGGTGAACGACGAGGACGCCGTCAATGCCTTCGCCGCGGAGTCCCGGGCCTGCGCCCAGCTCAACCACACCAACATCATCCACATCTACACCTTCGACCAGGAGGACGACCACCGGTACCTCGTGATGGAACTGGCCGACGCCGGGAGTCTGGACGGGAAGATCGAGGCCGAGCAGCGCGTCTCGGAACTCGAGGTCCTCGACATCGGCATCAAGGTCTCCAGCGCCCTGGCCACCGCCCTGAAGCACGGCCTGCTTCACCTCGACATCAAGCCCGGCAACATCCTGTTCAACAGCGACGGGGAACCCAAGCTGGTGGACTTCGGGCTCGCGAGGAAGGCGGATGCCGACAAGGACTACTACGCCCCGGTGTTCGGCACTCCCTTCTACATCGCCCCGGAACGGGTCCAGCAGACTGGCGAGAGCTTCCTCAGCGATGAGTATTCCCTCGCCGGAACCCTGTACCACGCACTGGTCGGGCGGGTCCCGTTCGACGCACCGACCGTCGACGAGGTCGTGGCGGCCCAGATCCACTCGGCGCTCACGCCCCCGATCCAGGTCGCGCCCGACGTCTCCCAGCCCACGAGCGACGCCCTCGTCCGGGCCATGGCCAAGGATCCCAGGGACCGGTTCGCGAGCTATGAAGAGTTCCGGATGGCCCTCGAGGCCGCGCGGAGCCAGCTGCTCATCCGGACCCTGACCGGGGCCGGACCGGAGCCCGCCCCCGAGGCGGCCCCCACCGAAGGCCGCCGCTGGTGGCGCCGCTGAGACTCCCCATGAGAAACCCCATCATCGTCGCCCTCGACGTCCCGTCCGCCGACATCGCCGTCGACCTCTCGCGGAAGGTCGCCCCGTTCGTCGGCGCCGTGAAGGTGGGCAAGGAACTCTTCGTCTCGGCCGGACCCGACATCGTGCGTCGGCTCCGCGACACCGGGGCGTCGGTGTTCCTCGACCTGAAGTTCCACGACATCCCCAACACCGTCGCCAAGGCGGTCGCCGCCGCCGTCCGGCTGGACGTCCAGATGCTCACCCTCCACTGCAGCGGGGCGAGCGCGATGCTGAAGGCCGCCGAACAGGCGGCCCAGAAGACCGCCGCCGACTGCGGCCGACCCGCGCCGTTGGTGCTGGGGGTGACGGTCCTGACCAGCATGGATTCCGCGGCGCTGGCCGAACTGGGTGGCGAGACCGATCCCACCCGTCAGGTCGAACGACTGGCCCGACTCGGCGTCGGTGCCGGACTCCGGGGCCTCGTCTGCTCCCCGCTCGAGCTTCCGATGCTGCGGCGGATCCTCCCCGCTGAGGTCCAGCTGGTCACCCCGGGGATCCGCACGGGATCCGAAGGGGCCGATGACCAGAAGCGCACACTGAGTCCCGAGGAGGCCATCGCAGCCGGGGCCTCCTGGCTCGTCGTCGGACGCCCCATCTACGCCGCGGCCGACCCCGCCGAGGCGGCGCGCCGGATCCTCGAGCGCATCCCGGGAGCCTAGCTCCCTCGCTCCAGGGAAAAGGCACCCTCAGTGCCTCGTCATGGACGCCCTCACTGCGGTGCGGATCACCGGGGGCGCTTCGACTCCAAGAGCTCAGCCATCCGGCGGAACAGCGCCAGCTTCGCCTCCCGACGCGCCACCGGGTCGTTCCGATGTCGTCGCGTGACCCGCTCCGCCGATTCCAGACCGGCTCTTCCACGTCACCCGATATTCCCGGAATCCGGTTTCCTCTCCGCAGCGCTCGGCGCGTCGGTCCACCCGCCCATGAGATGGGGATGGCCGTGCGCCCTTCCCTGGCGAAGGATCCCCGGCATGCCCCGCCTCACCCGACGCCGATTCATCGGAAACTCCCTCGGAGGAGGTCTCGCCGTGGCCTGCCTGCCCGAGGCCCTCGCCGGATCCACCCCAAGTCCCGACACCAACCCCCCTCACCAATCCCAGTCCGTGCCGGGGATCCATGGATATGCGGACTCCCACTCCCTCGTTGCCGGAAAGACGCTCCGCTTCCGCCTCAGCACCGATCGCCCCCATCGGATCCGGATCTGCCGGCTGGGCCACGGAGTCGACGATCCAGGCACGGACACCGTCCTGGTCGAGTCGGAGATCCTGCCCGCTCACCCGCAACCGATCCACCCGGGCTCCTACGTCCACATTCCGGAATCCCTCGTCCGACCCACCCGGGAACTGACCCTCGAGGCATGGGTGCGACCCTGGTCCCTCGACAGGCTCCAGGGAATCCTCAGCCAGGAGGACAAGGAGGACTCCAGCGGGTTCGCCCTCGGGATCGGCAAGGACGGCTATGTCGGATTCTACCTTGGCGATGGCGTCTCGCCGGATGAGGAGGTGGTCCACAGGACCCCGTCCGGTGTGCTGAAACGCGGACAGTGGCACCATCTGGTGGCCACCTTCGACGGAACCACCAAGCGGATCTTTGTGGACGGCATCCTCAGGGGGGAGTGGACCTTCAGGAACCCGTTCCGGACCGGAACCCATCCGCTCCGGCTCGGTGCCATGGGGGAGCGTGGCGCCACGGTCCGCCTTCTGGATGGGGACCTCGCCATGGTCGTCCTGCGCAGTGCGGCCCTGACGCAGGAGGAGGTCCAGGAGCGCTGGCTCCAACGCGGCCTGAAGCCCGCCACCGGGCGATCGATCCTCGGGTGCTGGACCTTCTCGGAGGAGACGGGTGGACGGGTGGCCGACAGCTCCATCCACCGGCGACACGGCCGCCTCATCAACCGTGGCACCTGGATGATCGGGGGCCCCTCCTTTGTCGCCGATATCGCCCGCTTCGGGGGATATGACCCTCGTCGCGATCCGAACCGAGGCCACGGCATCCGGCTCGCCTCCGACGACCTCTATGACTGCCGCTGGCATCCCACCTTCTCCTGGACCGCTCCGGGGACGACCCGGCCGGGGATCCATGTCGCGCGGGTGATCCCGGAGGGTGGTGGGCGTCCCTACGACATCACCTTCCTCGTCCGAGCCCCACGTCAGAGACGCGTGCAGGACCTGCTGGTGCTGTGCTCCACCAACACCTGGCGGGCCTACAATGGGGCCCCGTTCGGCATCCTCCCCGAGACGCTTCATGCGGTGATCGGCACGGATGGACCGCGGAATTCCCCCGGCGACCCGCCGGCCTACAACCTCTACCGGCGACATGCCGCCGGACAGGGCACCTACCAGGTTGGCCTGAGGATGCCGTGGCCGGTGGCCGGACCCTACGTGCTCTACGGGGGCACGACCCGCTACTCCCATCTGATGAGGGCGGAACGGTTCCTCCACACCTGGCTGGAACGGGATGGATACCGCTTCGATGTCGCCGCCGATGATGACCTCCATCGGGATCCGGACCTCCTCCGCCGATACCGAGTGGTGGTCCTCAACGGCCACAGCGAATACTGGTCGCTCCCCATGCTGTCCGGACTCGAGGCCTTCCTGCGATCAGGAGGCCGGCTTGCGGTGCTCTCCGGCAACTCGCTGTTCTGGCGCGTCGGTTTCAATGCCGATGGCACGGTGATGGAATGCCGGAAGGTCGATGCCCCCGGCAACCAGATGGAGCCGTGGGAACGGGGTGAATGCTGGCACAGCGGGGACGGCCTCCGCGGCGGACTTCTGCGCGACTGTGGTCATCCAGGCTGGCGGTACGTCGGACTGGAGACCCTCGGATGGAACAACCAGGACAATCCACGGAACTTCGGCCCCTACATCGCCGGCACCTCGGATCACCCGCTGTTCCACCACCCCGAGGAGACCGGCATCCGCCCCGGCGACCGGTTCGGTCAGGGACCCGATGGCTCCGTGCCCCTCGCGAACGGTCACGAATTCGACCTGAGACTCTCCACCCTGGCACGTCTGCAGGAACTCCCGAATCCCCCTGGCGTGTCCATGCCCCCGGATCCCGAGGGGATGGTGGCGCTCGCAAACGGAGTCATCCCCTGGGCGGAGGGAGGATCAGCGTTCGACTACTTCTTCCGTCCGATCCGTCCGAAGACCGACCAGGGAGGCGAGATGATCTACTGGGAACGTCCGGAGGGAGGGACCGTGTTCAATGCCGGCAGCATCGGCTCCGGCTGGGCCCTCTCGGTTGATCCGAGGTTCCAGGCGCTGATGCGGAATGTGCTGGCCCGGTTCGGGGTCCGGCCCGCCGAACCCCGAGACGGGTTCAGCCCACCCAGAACCAGTGGATGAATCCGCAGTCGTCGCACACGAGACACTGGACCTGGCGATCGACCCATTCGGGATTCATGGTGGTGACCATCGCGGTGTCCACATGGGATCGACGGCGGTGGAACATTTCGGCGCTGCACATGAGACATTTCAGCCGGTGCCCGTTGAGTTCAACCGGGGTGGCATCGGTCTTGAGGGAGGTCAGGGACATGGGAGTCGTTGGATGGCCCCCCCCGGCGTGGACAACCCCATCGATGCACCACGCCACGCGTGGCACCAACCGGGTGGAGGACCTTGGGGGACTGTCGCCATGGGTGCCAGAGACCTCGGCCGTTGGGAAGCCTGAGATTGCGTGCAAGGGAGACGTCTTGCGCTCCCAGGACGGGGACGGTTCTCGGACCTTCCCTCACCCGCAGCAGACCGATAGGTTGCGCGTCCAGTGAATGACGACAGCACACGGGCGGTGAGGACGGTGATCGGCCTCTTTGTCGCCACCCTGTTTTTCTACATCACCGTCTACGGCGGGTGCATGGCGTATCGCCGCCAGGGCGGACCATGGGTCATCACCCAGGACAAGCTGCCCGATGGCACCCCGATCGTCCGGATCGAGCACCATCGGATCCTCTCGAACGCCCCCGTGACGTTGCGGTTCCCCGGCGAGATCGCCCCAGCCCGCTTCACGAACCATCCCCTGCTCCGGATCTATTCGCAGCCGAACACCAACGCCCTGCCCTACGGGCCGGTGGTGTTCCTCGACACCACCTTCCTGCCTGGGAATGTGACTCTCGACGTGTTCGGTCACCTCGTGGAGATGATCCCGAGGACGCTCTTCATCGACGGCAAGGACGTGGGTTGGAACCCGGGCACCAACATCACCGTCCCGTCTGACTACAAACTGCCCGTCGAGGTCCGTCCGAAGCCCAGGAAGCGCTGATCCCCCCCGCGACCCGCCGGGCGCGCCCCA
The DNA here is from genome assembly GCA_964654875.1 of uncultured Verrucomicrobiota bacterium. Lineage (GTDB taxonomy): Bacteria > Verrucomicrobiota > Verrucomicrobiia > Limisphaerales > UBA9464 > UBA9464. The sequence goes on from CAZZKQ010000184.1 coordinate 6,446, forward strand.
ACCGGATCAGCGGGGATCCCTCGCGATCCACCGGGTGAGCCACGGATCGAGGCGGGACAGGATCCACCAGGACAGGCGGTCCTTCAGACGATCCCCGGAGGACCGGGACCGTGCCCACGACTCGAGGTCCACCGGCCGACTTCGGGCCACCAGTTCCTCGGCCATCCTCCAGCCTCGACGAACGACATCGGACTGCGTGATCCGAAGCATCACCTCGTGGTTGATGTGGAGGCTGCGGGTGTCGAGGTTCGACGAGCCCACACAGACCGAGCGCTCCGTGAGGTAGAGCTTCGCATGGAGGATCTGCGGCTGGTACTCGAGGATCTCGATGCGGCTCCG
>CAZZKQ010000185.1:0-6713 GCA_964654875.1 uncultured Verrucomicrobiota bacterium
GGGCAGTTGCTCGTCGGAGTTTCGGAAAAAATACAAAGGGATGCGGGCTTCCTGATCCATAAAAGCAGTTGCCCTCAACTCAATTGCCCGGATCTGGGTGTTCTGCCGACCTACAGGCTGCCAATTCTTCGACCAGAGCATCGACAGCCCGGCGGATCAGAGTCATGTCGATACCAATATTTCGGTCAGTCGATCCGAGTACTCCCTGGGGCACGGACTTTGACGAATCTGCAGAATAACCCCTTCGGATAAATCGATCGACTTGGTTCACGCCTGGCAATCGCTGGCTTCTCTCGGCTGCACCGACTCGCGAAGGAGCCGTTTCTTCTGCGAACCGTAAACAACCGCGTAGGTTTCCTGATGGCAATTTGGGCAGATCGCCCCCGCGGCGTCGGGATCTGGTGAGGAGGCTGCGGTGGAGTCTGAAGGCGGTGTCGATGCGCTGTCGCTCATGAGGTATGCGAGGATCGGATCAGAACGATCGCGGTCTCTACACCTCACAGAAGGCGCGCTCACGAGTGCGTGTGGAGAAGGGGATTGCCGGTTCGAAACCTAGGTTCAACTTGCGCCGCCGCTTAGGCGGAAATGGCGGCCGAAAATCGTCAGTAGATTCGTCAGTATCGGTGGGTGAATGCGGTTGGGTTGAATTTGGAGGAAGGTGGTTGAAAAGCCTGTAAACATTGGGCAATTTGAGCGTGTTCTTTGGCTGTCCTTGACCGATTCCGACCCTCGCCTCCAGCTCATTTTCCTCAAAAAATCGAAGGTTTTGCGGGCCAAACACCCCTTAAAACCTCCGAGTGACAATGAAAGTGACACTGGGAACCCCCGGAGTGCCACCTTCCGGCACCTTCCGAGACTCGGGGGTCACTCAGGTGTAAGGGGGCTTCGGCATCCACTGGCAGACTGTTCGGACCACTTTGGTCCACGAGCTCGGGACATTGACCCCTGATTTGAACGTTAAGGATTCTGTCCGAACACCTCGAGAGCCTCTTCCTCGCCTCGGCACCCTTCTCCCATGAATCCGAATCCACAACGCCTTGGTCGTTGGATGCTGGGTCTGTGTCTTCTGTGCGGCACCGCGGTCCAAGGGCAGCTGAAGCCCATCATCGACATGCATCTCCACTCCCAGGAGCTCTATGTGGCCCCAGGCGCTCCTGAGCCACTGAGCGCAGTACCCGCCGCCAAGAGCACCGGCGACCTGCAGGAGCGGACTCTTGGGGCTCTCGAGAAGTACAACATCGTGCTGGCGGTGACGTCCGGGCCGCGGACCGAGGCGTACCGCGTCGCCTCACCCGAGCGCATCATCACAGGATTGGGGCCCGAACTGTTGTTTGGGGGAGGAGCGGAAATCGATATGCTCCGGACCCGGTTCAAGACCGGGAGCCGCAATCAAGTGCTGGCCGAGTTCGCTCCGCAGTATCTGGGACTACCCGCCAATGCGCCGGAATTGGAGCCGTACTTCGCGATGGCGGAGGAGCTGGACGTCATCGTGGGAATCCATCTGGGCCTCGGGCCACCGGGCGCCGCCTATTCCGGTTTTCCGAAATACCGGATGGCCAATTCCAGTCCATTGCTCCTTGAAGAGGTCCTCATCCGACATCCGAAGCTGCGCCTCTATGTGATGCATGCGGGATGGCCGTTTCTGGACGAGATGGTCGGGTTGCTCTACGCCCATCCTCAGGTTCATGTGGACATCGGGGTGATCAACTGGGTGCTCCCGCGGGCGGAATTCCACAAATACCTGAGGCGTCTGGTGGAATCAGGGTTTGCCAGCCGTATCATGTATGGTTCGGACCAGATGCAGTGGCCGGATGCCATCCGGCTATCGATTGAGGCGATCGAGTCGGCCGGTTTTCTGACCGAAAATCAGAAACGGGACATCCTCTACAACAATGCGGCTCGGTTCCTTCGGCTCACCGAACACGAGATCGCCGAGCACAATGGGAGGAAGGCGCCTCGAAGGTCGGAGAGAACCACACTCCGGGGTTCGTCAGATAGAAGTCCCCAGTGATCCTGCACCGACGCTCGATCGTCGCCGGGCGTGATTCCGGAGACGCCCCAGTTCATCCGGAGCGCCAGTTCCGGGTAGGTCTTTGGTTGGGCAGGTTTCTTGATAGGCCCGTTCATCAGGCGTCGGGAGTCTGAGACGAGGAGGACGTCTTTCGCGTCGGTACGAACGATATGGAGGTCGACCATGGCGTGGTCTGACGTCCGGATTCGCGGATCGGGGTCACAGTGATTCCCAATTTCGTGAGTGAGTCTTTGAACTTGGCAGATTCCACCGCCCAGAGTTCGGCGAACCCGTTGGGATTGGTGGGTGTGTTGGTGGGCGAATCAGTCTTCATGGGCCTCCTCCAGACCTGCATCCACGTCGGCCTCTCGCACCCATTCCGCGAAGACGTGTTCGAAGTGAGCATGCAGCTGCGGATAGATGTCGGAGCTGATGCGGGTGAAATGTCGAAGCTGTCGGCGGTCCGTGCCTCCATCGGCGTTGAGCGCGTTGTAGGCCAACGAGAACGGACCCCAGAGGTCCCGGTGCGAGACCCGGTCTATGAACCGGACCAGTTGCCCGAGGGTGAAGGGACGTTGGCTGGTGGCCGGCTTCACCTCGAAGGTCTCCTGGTATTCGTCGACGACCCGGTAGTGGAGGCGTCCCTGCCACCACCGTGCCCGGATGCTGATCACGTCCGCCGTCGTGGACTCGAGCTCGATGCGGACAATCTCCGTTTCCTGGCGTTGGTAGCCTGGCAGATACTCACCGCCCATGAAGCTTGGATGGATTCGACCGAGTTGATCGCGGACCCCGTCACTCACTTCCGCCGACTGAAGCTCATCGCTCACGCTCTCGAGCCTCCCTTCGGTCAGCGCCTTGGTGATCAATTCTCGTCGTCGGGTGCCTTTGACCTCCCGGAGGATGGCCTGCTGGACAGTGGAGTCGTCCCAGTAGCTTACGGGGCGGAACGTGTAGTCGATACCGTTGAACTTCTTCATCGTCGGCTCCTTTCAGGCAGCGGTTGAGGGCAGGACGGTGAGCAGGAAATCCCGGATCTGACGGGCCTCCTCCAGATGGCTGGTGCCGGTCGAACGGCGGAGGCGCTGCTTGGTGAAATCGTCGTGATGAACCGTAAGGTTGATCCACCAGAGGCCGTGATTGCGCCAGATGTGGTGATTCTTGTTGGAGGGCTGAACCCGTATTGAAGTTTGCATGGCTTCGGTGTCGACCGCCACGCACCCAGAGGGTTGTTGGAATGACGAAGGCCGTCGCTCGGGTCACGAGACGACGGCCTTCACACAGGAGTCGTATTCTTGGTTCAGGCTTTCGCCTGCACATCGGAAACCGTTGCCGGTCTCCAAAGCACCTTGCCCACTGACTCAGGGCAGGTCGCTGGTCGTCGGGATTTCTCCCCGCCGACGCTCTGGATGCGTCTCGTTCGGACGGACAAAGAAAACCATCGGGCGGCGACGGCGGCAACCCCGTCGTGTGTCATAAACTGGGTTTGGAGGCTGACCGCATTGGGTTCCTTCGATTGAATAGGACCCAGCTCATGGGAACAATCAGCCCAAGTGGATCGGTTCCCAACTTGAGGTGAACGATAACATACAAGGCGATTTGCAGTCGGGTGGGGGCTCCAAACTGAACTTCCCGAGGCGGAACCGCGCGATCGAATTGCCTCCATCCTTGGGGTGAGCGGTGGAAATGATTTTGCCATCCTGGAACGGATATTCCGGGAAGATCAGCATCACACCCCGTAATAGGTTTCATACACCCGTGCGGCATCGGCGACGGCGGTGTCCCAGGACCAGGACGATTCGGTGAAGCGGTCGGGGCTGAGGCTGCGGACGTAGGGGCCGGGATTGGGATCGAGGAGGGATTCGACGAGGAGACGTCCTATGCCGCCGGAGCCGGAGATGCCGTGTGCGTTGCAGCCGGAGGCCATGACAAAGCCCGGCACGCGGCGGCTTTCCCCGATGATGAAGCGACCATCCGGGGTGAAGGTGGGCCAGCCCTTGCCGACCCAGCTGGATTGGACCCTGTCGGCGGAGGGCATCAGGCGCTTGAAGGCCGTGGTGAAACTGTTGAGCACCGGCCAATCGGTAACCACGGGAGGAGGCGCATATTCCGAGGGGTAAAGGCGCGGGTCGACATTCAGTGATTTCGGTTCCCAGCCGCCGAGCAGAAGGCCGCCGTCGCGGACGCGTCCGTACAAGGTCCATTCCGGGATGCGGAAGCACGGAAGGTCCGGGGTGAGCCCCTCCATTTCGAGGGTGACGTAGTACTCGTGGCGGACAGGGACGATCGGGAGATCGAGGCCGGCCATCTTGGCAACGTGGTGGGCGTTGGCACCGGCGGAGTTGACCAGATAACGGCAGTCGGCTGTGCCGCGGTTGGTGCGGATGCCGGCAACACGACCCTCATGGATCCGGACTTCCTCGAGTGCGGTGCCGGGGACGAAACGGACGCCCAGCTGGGCGGCATTGTGTCGATAGGAGGCGGCGACGCGGGAGGGCGTCATGTAGCCGTCGCTCGGACACCAGACGATGGAGGTGCACGAGGAGAAGTCCATGAGGGGCCACCGCTGAGAGGCCTCGGATCTGCTGATGATCCTGGCTTCGAGACCGGCTTCGGTGGCGACGTTGACGAGGTGACGGAATTCGGCAGCGCGCCGTTCGTTGAACGCGATCCGGAGGGAGCCGACCTCGTTCCAGTCGGGCTTCACGTCGGAAACCTGGAGTTCGCGGAAGGTGCGGACCGAGTGCATGGCCAACTCAACGCGTTCCCGCGAGTCGCGGAGTTGCCCGCAGAGGCCGGCACCCTGGGAGGTCGTCACCGCACCCTCCCGGTCCTCCCGCTCGATGACGAGGATGTCGCGTCGGCCCGCCTTGGCGAGGGCGTAGGCGCAACCGAGGCCGACGGCACCACCGCCGACGATGATGATTTCCGCACTGGGAAGGGAGTTCATGGGATTCAGTGGAGTTGGAGGGAGTCCAGATACCAGCGGACGAAGCCTTCGACGTTGTATTCCTTGTGCTGGGAGTAGGGGCCGGGGCTGTAGGCGGAGGAGTTGATGCCGCGCTGCTGGCGTTCGCAGATCTCCCAGTCCTGTTCCGAGGTGAGCTGCCAGAAGGGCTTCAGGCGGTCGAGAACGTAGTCGCGGCCCTCGACGGCCTTCTCGTCGACGAGCCACCAGACCTTGATGGCCGTGGCCTGCGGTCCGGCTGGGAGCAGGCGTGTGCTGACGCCGTGGTCGCAACTCGAGTGGTTCCAGAAATTGGGGAGGGAACGGATCCGGAGGGTTCCGACGTCCGGGTCGGGGTAATCACCCATGAGGGGGGCGACCCGGGTGCCGTCCAGGGTTTCGCTGACCCAGCCTTCGATGAGGGGGGTTCGGTTCCCGCTGAACCAGATGCCGGCCCGGGCGTCGGGGAAGACGGTCATGCCCGTGGCCTTGTGGGTGGCGAGACCGGCTTTCTTCCAACGCTTCTCCACCCGTGCCGCGGCCTGTCTCATGCGCTGCCGGATCTCCGGCGTCGTGTCGTCGGAGTTGTAGTGGTCGAAGTTCGCGCGGATGTACTGCGGGTGGTTCACGTTGCAGTGGTAGCACTCGCGGTTGTTTTCCCAGACGATCTTCCAGTTGGCCTTGACGAGGTAGTCTGCGGAGGCGGCCACCTTGGCGCGGTGGAAGCCCTGGGGTTTCAGCAGGGGGGCGAGGCAGGCTTCGGCAGCGTCGAAAGGTGTCGGGGAGGGGGCGAGGTTGATGTAGATGAGGCCGCCCACCTCATGGAGGGCGACGGGGTGGAGGCCGAAGTCGGCCTTGCGGAGGCTGTCGTGCATGCCCCGCCAGGCGGCCAGGGAGCCATCGAGGCGGTAGCTCCATTGGTGGTAGGGGCAGACGAAGGCGGAGACGTGTCCGGCGTGGGCGTCGCAGAGGGCGGATCCGCGGTGGCGGCACACGTTGTGAAACGCGTTGAGGCTGCCATCGCGATTGCGTGCCACGATGATGGAGTCGGTGTCGACGCTGACGGTGAAGTAGTCGCCGGACCTGGGGATTTCGCAGGTGTGCCCGGCGAAGAGCCAGCCACGTCGCCAGATGCGTTCGAGGTCGAGTTGGTAGATCGCCGGGTCGTTGAAATAGGGTTGGGGGAGGGTCCAGCCCTCTCGCCTTGACGGCAGCGGAGGCGTTGTGGGTCCCGGGCTTGGGCTTGCAGGCTCAGGAGCCGGGAGAGTTCCGGCTTTCGAGGGGCGGTTTTTGTGGGCTTTCAAGGGAGGAAGTTGCCGGAGTGACGGTCTGGATTCAAAAGACGCTCTGGAAGAGGTGGAAAGCTCAATGTGGGTCGAGATCTCGATTGCGGGAACTCGAGGGCCGTCGGATTCCGTTGGAAGCAGAGACCCTTCCTCAGGCACATCTCCACCCGCTGCGACTCAGTGTCCGCGATGCCTGCGGCAAGGCCTGCGGTGGTCGGATCTGCAGGGTGGATCCGATCCGCTCAGGCCTTCATTTCGGTGATCTGCTTCGTGGCGATGCCGATCGGGCGATCCAGCGGAATGCCGGCGCAGGACAACAGCGTGGTCAGCAGGTCGCCCTGGTTGCCCTGGACGTTGGGCAGGAAGCGTCCGGTCCTGAGGGAACCACCACCCTTACCGGCGATGATGAACGGGAGGTTGTCGCGCCGGTGCTTGTCGCCGTCCTCCAGGCCCGAGCCCCACATCATGA
>CAZZKQ010000186.1:0-6686 GCA_964654875.1 uncultured Verrucomicrobiota bacterium
GGTGTCCTGATCGAGCTCACCTCCCCGAGTCCGGAGATCGGGGAACAGATCGCGGACGCGGCACGGCTGGCACTTCGGGACGGGATTCCGGGCCTCGTGGATGCCCATGTCCAGGTCAAGGTCCCCACGGGAGCCCCGACGACACCGGCGCCAGTCGCCAAGAACCGACTGCCCCACATCAAACGCATCATCGCCGTGGCCTCGGGCAAGGGTGGCGTTGGGAAATCCACCTGCTCGGTCAACCTCGCCTGTGCTCTCCGTCACATCGGAGCCCGGGTGGGGCTCCTCGATGGCGACATCTACGGTCCCAGCATTCCCCTGATGATGGGGGTTCATCACCGACCGGAGATCACCGAGGAGGAGCATCTGGTCCCCCCCTTCGCCCACGGGGTTCGACTGATGAGCATGGGGTTTCTCATCCCTGACGACCAACCGGTCATCTGGCGTGGACCCATGATCCAGAAGACGATGCAGCAGTTCATCCATCAGGTGGACTGGGGTGAGCTGGACTATCTGCTGGTGGATCTTCCGCCGGGCACCGGGGACGCCCAGCTTTCCCTGTGTCAGATCGTGCCTCTGGATGGCGGGGTGATCGTGACAACGCCACAACAGGCCTCGATCGGGGTCGTCCGCAAGGGCATGGGCATGTTTGAGAAGGTCAACGTCCCGCTCCTCGGTCTCATCGAGAACATGAGCTACTTCACCGCTCCGGATGGATCACGGGTCGAGATCTTCGGCCATGGCGGAGGCGCGATGGAGGCCCAACGCAAAGGCATCCCGTTCCTCGGTGAGATTCCGATCCTCCCAGCCGTCCGGGAGGGCGGCGACCGTGGGGTGCCTGCCGTGGTGTCGGACCCCACCGGACCGGCAGGACGGCCGTTCATCCAGGTGGCCCAGACCCTTCGGGAGAAGCTGGGCTGATTCCGGGTGGGATCCGCATCTGTCTTTGACGCACCACACGGTGCCGTTCAGTCTCACGACCATGACAGAGCCTCTCCCACGAATCAGGCTGTGGATGGCCTGCCTCCTCATCGGGGCCCTCGGCACCACAGTGACCGCCGGTGAACCGGCGCAGGTTTCGACCCCATCGAACCGGAAAGGTCCGGCCGAGCTCCCCAACCGCAAGAAACAGCCCTCCTTTCGCTCGCTGGACGGCAGTTCCATGGGAGGCGTCATCGACGGGAAAGCCACCGAGTCCATCCCGCAGGTGGATCCGGTCCTCCCCGACGCCCGAAAGCAGCTGGAGCTCTTCGAACGGCTCGACAAGAAGAGGAACTTCCTGCTGACCGATCCCTCCAGCGATACTGGGAGGAAGGAGTTGCGCTCCTTCGACAAGGGAGCCAACGCAGCGGATGAAACGCTGACCATCGGCCCCCGGAAGCCGCGAACGGCTTTGGAGCGCAGGCTCAAGAACGACGCCGAAGCGGCGAGGAACCCCTCCACCCGGGATGCTGGAACCGAGGACAACAGGACACGCGCGGACCGAGGGCAATTGGACCGGGATAAACAGGGGGATTCAGCCGGCCGAGACGAACGCGGCGAGAAGAGGGGCGACGGTGAGGAAGACATCCGTGACACCGACGCCGACAGCGACAAGCCCGGAGAGTCCACCGATCTGACCCAGTCCTTCCAGAAGCAGCTGGATCCGGAAAAAGGCAACGCCCTCGAGCAACGCCTTTCCAAATCGGGGGCCAAGATCGGTTCGGAATCCGATCCGCGGCCCGAAAACGTCCGTTCAAACCCGTCGAATCCCGGCGGACGGGGTTCCTTGGTCGACGACCTCAGTCGCCAGCGGATTGAGCGCTATCAGCAGGTCACCGGAGGCGGTGGACTCCTGAGATCGTCAGAGGCCCCTGAGCCTTCGGCTCTCGGTCGCGGCCGTGAGATGCGGGTCGATGCCTTCGGTCCCGTGGGAGTCTCCCCTGCTGCCTCAAGGCCCGGCAGCGGGCTTGGCGGCCCCGGGAACGAGACACCGAGCCTCGATCTCCGAGCCGGCCGATCGGGTCTGTCGGCGCCACCATCCACCTTCAGTCTGCCCGCACCGACGGCGGGCTCCGGACTCCTGAGTCCTCCCCAGACCTCTCCATCCCAACGCATCCTCCGGGACAACCGGCCAGCCCCCCCCCGTTTCCAGCCGTGACCCTCTCCCGCCCCCTGATCGTGTGGGTTCTTCTCACCCTCACGTCGGCCACCCTTCTGGTGGCTGAAGAGGCTTCCATCGTCAAAGTCCTCCCCCATCTTCTGGATCTCAGGGGTCGGGCTTCCCTTGCTCCGGGCCTCTTCCAGCGGGATGCCTACCAGGGCCAACTCCGGAAGGACCCGAGCCAGGTATCGGGCATGCGATTCAACATCCAATGGAAGGCCAAGGGTGTTCCCGCCAAAGAGCTTGTGCTCAAGGTCTGGCTCAAGACCGCAGGACGAAACCCGAATGACCCTCTGGAACTCACGGCACCCATCCAGGGGAATCGCAGATGGAATCGATGGTCCGCGGTTCCCTATGACGGGAAGCTGTTCACGGACAACGGACAGGTGCTGGCGTGGAAGGTGGAGTTGAGACGGGGGGAAACCCCGTTGGCGACCCAGACTTCCTTCCTCTGGTGAGACCGGCCTTGGCACAGGGCCAGAAACGAAGACACCCGCATCCAGAAAGCCATCGCAACCGGGTCAGACCGTCGCTCGGACGGACCGGTAGACGCTCACCTTTGCCGGAGGGAAATTCAGCCACACCATCTGTGAGGCGGTGGCACGGAAGGAAGGGGCAGGGGCCCGGCTGCTCATCAGCTGATAGCTGAACTGGACCCACGGAGCATCCGGCAGCAGGCATCCTTGGATCTGCTCGGCCAATCGACGCACCTGGTCGGGCTTGAAGATCTTGAGAGGGAGTCCGGAGAAGACCGCGCCCGCCTTTTCCCCAGAGAGAAGGTCCTCCAGGTGCAATGCATCCCCAAGAAGAACCCTCACCCTCGGGAACCGCCCATTGAGGAACCGGACCAGCTCTGGGGATTTCTCGACCGCGACAAGCCGCTCCGGCTGGACCCCTGCCGCCAGCAGCTCCTGGGTCAGGATCCCGGTTCCCGGACCCAGCTCGACGATCGGATGACTCGAACTCTCGGGGAGCCATCGGGTCATCGTGCGTGCCAAGGCGGGGGAACTCGGCCAGATCGCCCCCATCTGGATCGGGTTGCGGGCCATCTCCAACAGGAACTGCCTCAGCATCATGCTTTTCGAAGCCATCTCGGTTGCCATGGACTCGACGACGGACCCCGCCCATCGAGTGGGATCGAAGTGTGACGTGACGTGACGTTGGGGACCAGCGTTCGTTTGCAGGAATCCCATCGCACGGCGCACTCGGCCAGCCTGATTCGCAAGATTGAAGACCAATCCCATCCAAGATCCGTGGTGCGGATTCCGTTCTCTTTGCACCTCGGCGGTTGCCCGAACAGTTCAGCAAAAATCGTATGGCGCACTTGACCTCCAGACGGGTTGACGACTTTTCGCAATCCGATGAAAATTTTTTGTTTTTTATTGAAACGCCCCCCATTCAACCACATCGATATGACATCCGATGTAACTGCCATACAGGCCATCGGTCCATTAGAAGCAGGATTTCTCAAAGAATTTCCAGTCGCGTCCTCCCATGAACAACAGTTCCACAAAGGTTTCCATTTCAATGCCCGCCGATCTCTATGAGTCGGCAAACGACCGTCGCCTGAGCCTCCGTTACAGAAGCTTCAGCGCGTACGTCCAGCACCTCGTCGAACAGGACATCGACACGGGTGGAAGTCACGTCCGGGTGCCCGTCACCAAGGAAGGTTCGAAGTCGGGTCGCCCCGCCTGAACCCATCGGAGACGTCCGAGGAAAGCCAAGAAACCAAACCGGGACACAAGCCGCCCTCCGTAGACACCCTGCGGGGAGGCGGCTTTCCATTTCGGGGGATTCCCCTTGGCGACACTCAGGAGATCCCCTGAAAGAAGGATCGGGCTGTCGCACACGTGGCGCTGCCCAGCTCCTCGGGACTGCAGTGCTTCAACCCAGCCACCGTTGAGGCGAGGTCCGCAATGAAAGCCGGTTCACAACGGCGCCCGCGGTGCGGAACCGGCGCAAGGAACGGGCAGTCCGTCTCCAGCATGAAGCCGTCCATCGGCGTCGCCGCAAGGGTCTCGCGGACGGCGCTTCCGTTCTTGAAGGTGACAATCCCCGTGTAGCTGACCAGGGATCCCAGCCCCAGGACCACCTCCATCTCCGCGGGGGTCCCGACAAAGCAGTGGAAGACCGCCCGCACCCGTGACGCATAGGGGCGGAACAGCTCGACGGTATCCGGGAAGGAATCCCGGGTGTGGATCACGACATTCAATCCGAGCTCCGAGGCGACCTCGAGTTGCTGGACAAAAAGGTCTGCCTGACGTTCCCGGATCCGTGCGTCATCACATACGGTACCCTGCCCCATCCGGGATGGCAGCCGGTGGAAGTCGAGCCCGCATTCACCGATCGCAACGACCCTCGTGTGTGAGGCAAGGGCCTTCAATTCGTCGCGGATGTCCGGAGGCGCCTCCTCCGCATGGCCCGGATGCCATCCCGCCACGGCAAAGACCCCCTGATGGTTCTCGGCTATGGCAAGGGCACGCCGGCTCGCGGCAAGATCGGTCCCGATCGTCACGATGCGATCGACACCGACGGCCCGGGCTCGATCCAGGACTGCGGGAAGGTCCAAGCGGAACTCTTCGAAATCGAGGTGGGCGTGCGTGTCGAAGAACTGCGGCATGGGAACCGTTTCGACTTGGGATCGGGAAAAAGCGGGGCACTCAACCCTCGCGCCGCTTCCAGACGGCGATGAACATGCCGTTGCCCCCGGTGTCCTGCGGCCAGAGCAGAAGCCGAGAGGAACGGGCCTGTTCCGGGGCGAAGGGATTGACCACGTCGAGGGGCTCAAACTCAGGATGGGCCGCCATGAAGGCATCGGACACCCCGGTGGTCTCGGCGCGGGAGAGCGTACACACCGCGTAGACGAGTCGCCCACCGGGACGGATCGAGCCGGCGACATGGTCTAGCAGGGACCGTTGGACAACGGCCAACTCCTCGACATCCTCGCGGCGTGTTGACCAGCGGGCATGAGGGTTCCGTCCCCAGGTCCCGATTCCAGAGCAGGGAGCATCCACGAGGACTCCGTCGAAGATCGTTTTCGTGGGCGGTTTCGGACCGCCATTCCAGACGACGGATCGATAGTTGAAACATCCGGAACGGGCGGCCCGTTGCTTGAGACGCTGGAGCCGCCACTCGGCACGATCACTGGACCAGACCAGCCCCTTGCCCCCCATCAGATCTGAAAGATGCAGCGTCTTGCCCCCTTCCCCCGCACAGGCATCCCACCAGGTCTCCCCGGACTGGGGTGCACAGACCCGTCCCACCGCCTGGGAGGCAAGGTCCTGGATCTCGAATGCACCGGACTGGAAGAGCGGATGCCGGAACAGGTCCTCCTCCCCGTCATACCGGCAGGCCTCCGGGAAAGCCGCGAAGGAGGGTCGGTCGCAATTGCCCAGGGTCTCGACCACCGTCGCGGTGTGCTCCATCCGGGTTCTCAACCAAAGAACCGGTTCCGCCTGGAGCGATCGCAGCCATGCCGCGGGGGTCTCCATCACCTCGTTGGTCCAAGCTGGAACCGCCTTGGCCAAGTCCCCGTCGGGGAGGCTGGAGGGGTTGATCGCGAAATCATCGGCGAGGGCCAACGCCTGGTCGATCTGAGCGTTCAACGGCGTCGTCGCATCCAGCCAAGGCTTCCACCTGAAGACGCTGAACACGGCACGGCTGACCCATGCCCCATCCCCACGGCTGAGCTGTTTTCGACGGGCCAGGGTCTGGCGGAGGAGAAGGTCGGCAGGAATCGTGGGAGTCGCCTTCGAAAGGATGCGCTCGACCAGTTCCATCCGGGTCGGCGTGCCCTCGCTTTCGATCTGCGGTGGCGGGGGCATGTCTGCGGAGCGGACCGGGGCAGCCAAGGGGGCCCGCTGCGGGCGATTCGTCGGGCTTCTCGGTGATCTCGGGCCTGGGGCATCGAAAACCCGAGGCGCACGGTCAGGACGCCCCCCCCAGCCCCCGCGCCCAGGACCTCGTGGTGGTCCCTCGCTCCAGGAACGCGGTCCACGGAAATCCCGTGCTGGGCGGTCCGGACGCCGGTCCGGTCCACCCGGACGGGTCCCACGAAATTCGCGAGGAGGACCCCAGGTCCTGCCCCGAGGATCCGAATCCTGAGCCTCTCCCCGCGGACCACCGGTCCTGGGGAACGGACGACCCTCCCTCGGTCCACGAGGAACCGGTCGTGACGCTCCACCCTCCTCGGAAAAACGGCCTCCAAACCGGGGCCCTGCCCCATCCCTGAAGGCAGGTCTTTCCCTGCCTCCACGGAACGGTCGGTCCGAACCCTCCTGGAAGGACGGGCGCCCGGGGCCTGGACGTCCAGGCGGACGACCCGGACCCGGACGGGATCCCGGGCGCGACGGAAAGGGGCGACGCGGCCCCGCGGATCTCGGAGGACGGCCCGGGTCCGCCTTTTCGAATCGCATGCCCCCATCGGGCGTGAAGGTGAAGCGTTTCGGCCAGGGCTCTCCCCGCTTGGGAGGGCGACGGCCTGTAGAATCGGAGTCGGAATCGCTGGGGCGACGATCAGTCATGGCTTCGAAGGAGAGGAGGG
>CAZZKQ010000187.1:0-6678 GCA_964654875.1 uncultured Verrucomicrobiota bacterium
ATGCCGCCGTCGAGCCGCACGCCGAAGCCGCCAGGGGAGCGGTAAGCGATGATCCGGCCGTAGTCGGGCATGAACTTGTTCTCGGGATCCTCGGTCGTGATCCGGCACTGGATGGCGTAGCCGTTGCGCGGGATGTCGGCCTGGCGCGGCATGCCGACCTCGGCGGAGTGCAGCGAATGACCCTGTGCGATCAGGATCTGGGCCCGCACGAGATCGAGGCCGGTGATGACCTCCGTGACCGTGTGCTCCACCTGGATACGCGGGTTCATCTCGATGAAGAACCACTCGTGGTGGTCGAGGTCGTAGAGGAATTCCACCGTGCCCGCGTTGTCGTAGCGGATTTCACGGGCGATGCGGGCGGCGGCGTCGCAGAGTTCGTTGACGACCTTCTCCGGCAGGCCGAACGAAGGCGCCACCTCGACCACCTTCTGGTGGCGGCGCTGGACGGAGCAATCGCGCTCGTGGAGGTGGATGACGTTGCCGTGCTGGTCTCCGAGCACCTGCACCTCGATGTGCTTGGCGCGCGGAATGTACTTCTCGAGGAAAACGGCGGGATTGCCGAACGCGCGGCCCGCCTCCGCCTGGGCCTCATCGAGCAGGTTGGTCAGGTCACCGGCGCGGTGGACGACGCGCATGCCGCGGCCGCCGCCGCCGAAGGCGGCCTTGATGATGAGCGGGAAGCCGATGTGCTTGGCGGCCTTGAGGGCGGCGGAACGGTCGGAGATCGGATCCTTGGTGCCAGGCAGCGTCGGAACACCAAGGCGCTCGGCCACGGCCCGGGCCGCGGTCTTGTCGCCCATCATCTCGAGCAGTTCCGGTCGGGGGCCGACGAATGTCACACCGGCCTTGGCACAGGCCCGTGCGAACTCGGGGTTCTCGCTCAGGAACCCGTAGCCGGGGTGGATGGCGTCGACGCCCTTCTGGCGGGCCACCGACACGATCCCTTCGATGTCGAGGTAGGCGGCGACGGGGCCCTTGCCCTGGCCGACGAGGTAGGACTCATCGGCCTTGAACCGGTGGATGCAGAAGCGGTCCTCCTGGGCGTAGACGGCGACCGTGCGGAGTCCCAGCTCCGTGCCGGCGCGGAAGATGCGGACGGCGATCTCCGAGCGGTTCGCCGCCATCAATTTCTTGAAGGTCCGGCGCGTGGGGGTCTCGGGGGTGCGTTCGGCGGGGGCTCGGTTGGACATACGGCGGACCGGGACCCTACCCGGGGATCCCGGGGTGGAAAAAGCGGGAAAGCGCAGTCCACATCCGGCCGAGATCCCCCGGGTGGGGCGTCACGGCTTTTTTGTCGGCAGCGAGAGCGCGGTGAGATTGGTCGACGTCCGACTGATCCAACCGACCGCCGTGGCCTTGAGGTCGTCTGGGATGGTCCAGGGTGTCCTGAGCCCGGAGAGAACGAGGTCGTTGTAGAGGAAGCGGATCGGCACGAAGTTTTTGACCGGGATGTCCCCGGGGTTGGCCCCGTTCAGCACCTCGGCTGCCAGGTCACCAATCGTGCGTCCGACCTGCAGGAAGTCGGACCCGAGGTCGAAGACGGATCCCTGTTGGATCCGGGGTGGGACGCTGGTGAACACCGGGATCCCGGAGCGCTGTGCCGCCGCGATGAGGGAGTCGGACGCCGAGGTCACGGTGATGTCCCCGCTGATCCAGAGGGCATCGATGCCCCTTGAGAACAGGGACGTTGCCGCCTCCATGACCGCCGTGGTGTTCTCGGCGTTGGCCTCGACCAGTTCGATTCCCATTTCGGAGGTCACCTTCCGGGCGACGCGGGTCTGTGCGAGGGAATTGGCCTCCGCGGCATTCCAGACGAGACCCACCCGCTTGAGGCGCGGATTCATCCGGCGCGCGAGGGCGAAGGTCTGGTCCACCGGTTGCATCGACCCGTACCCGGTCATGTAGCGGGGATGTTCCGACGGGTTGTCGGGGTTGATGCCGACCCCGGCGCCGGCGGGGTCCGTGACCACCCCGAACACGTGGTGTGTCCGGGCCCCGGACCGATTGGCGTTGGCGACGGTCTGAAGCGAGGGGGTGCTGATGCTGATGATGAGGTCGTAGTCCCCCCCGGTGACGGCGCGCGCGATGGTGTTGGCGGTCCCGAGATCCCCCTCGGCATTGAACCGGGAGATCCGGATGCGTTCCCCATCCCGGTAGCCGAGTTCAGCAAGGCGTTCCACGGCACCACGAGCCCCATCGTCGAGGGCCTGGAGCGAGGTGTGCTGCACCAGTGCGATCCGGAGCGGACGGTCCTTCGGACGATCGTTTCGGGCCGAGCGGCGGGATCCGCGATCGGTGTAGAGCAGCACCGCCGCCGAGAGGCAGATCAGGAGCAGTCCGAGGCCGAGGCGACGGAGGATCTCAACCATGTCGTGAGGCTATCCGGGTGTCCGTCGGATGGCGAGTGGTGCGGGCTCCGTCGTTTGCCAGGGCATCGTGGGGCGTGGCTACTGGGCGACCAGTCGGAAGAAAGCGTCGGTGGTGTCCGCGGGCAGGGTCACCGCGAGGGTCTGGAGGCTACCCTCCGTGGCGATCACCGACGGGGCCAGCCGCTGCCATTCGGTTCCGGAGAGGGAGCCGATGGACTCGAGACGCACAGCCACCAGGGGGCTCCGGTCGGAACGGATCCGGAACCGGACGACCACTCCGTCGGCGCTCGTCTCCATCGTGACGGGAGGTTCGGATTCGCGGCTCGACGGGGATCGTCCCAGGGCGAACTCCAGCAGGTTCGGCACTCCGTCCTCGTCGGCATCGGCATCGGGACCCTGAAGGTCGGAGGGCAGTCCGAATCCCGAGATCCAGCCTGCGAATCCCTGGCCGCTGATGGGTGCACCCGGCGTGGGGATGCTCGCCGACCAGGGAGCCGGATCGTTGCCGTAGGCCGCCTCGTCCGACTTCTGGAGCGATCTGCCCGTCAGCAGGGCGCCCTGGGTCCACGGTGCCTGGCTCAGGTAGTTCACGCGGTCCACCCGGGCATGATGGCGGACACCGAGTTCATCCAGCCCAGCAGGACGGTCGAGCTCCACGGTCTCGCCACCGTTCGAGAGGCGGCCGCTGGTCCATTGGAACACCGGCACGCCGTCCGGCACCTGGAACGCGGCCCGGAAGTGGTCGAGATTGGCGACGAGGACAAGGCGACCCTGGGGAGGGAGGACCACGGGCGGATTGGTCCCGAATTCGAACTCCACGCCATTGCTGATGCGCCAGGCAGCCTTTCGGTTGGGATCGAATAGGGTGACGGGTGCCGACGAGACGTTCACCAGCTCCAGGAATTCCGTCTCGGGATCGGTGGCGGGGGCGTAGTGGATCTCGGAGACCACCACGGGTCCGATCCGCGGCGGACTGTTGGGCTCCCCCGGGGTCGGGACCAGGAGCGGCACGAAGTTCCACGAGTCGGTCGAACTCTTGTAGTGGTTGCCCTGCGCCTCGCCCGGCAGGGACGCCCCGAAGTCCTCCTTCGTGTCGTATTCGATCTGGCCGCTGGCCGCGAAGGCGGTCAGATGCAACGTCTCGCCCAGATCACTCAGGGCGAACGGCACGAGACGTCCCGGATCGGTGGAGGCCTCGCCGAAGTGGAGATCCTCCCTGAACACGATCCGGCCGCCCGGCTGCAGGAGCGTGCCCAGCGGGATGCGGTACTTCTGGAGCTCGGTGCCGCTGTCGCTCAGATACCAGCCGCTGATGTCGACCGGCACGCTCGACCGATTCAGGAGTTCCACCCAGTCGGCGCCGGCGCCCGAGTTGGCGAGGACCTCGTCGATCACCACACGTCGCTCCGGGGCGTAGGGATAGTCGCCCAGCTGGTACCGGTAGTGGGCGCCGATGTCGGCACGGGACCCATCCGGGTCGGGGGCATGGGCGGGATCGCCGGCGTCGATGGCGACGGAGTCGGGTCGGATCTGGAAATTGAGGATCCCGGGATCGACGAACCCCGGATCGGCCAGGAGGTTTCCCGTGCCCGGGATCGGGAGGGTGTCGGACAGGCAGTAGCGGGCCTCGACGGTCGAGAGGGAGTCCGCGCGCAGGGCGGCGACGGAGCACTTCGAGAACACGGTGTTCACCGCGGTTGCCTGGGCACCTCCGTGACCGAAGTTCTTCTCGTAGACGTCGATTCCTATGGTGCAGCGGACGACGGTGTTCTGGTCGAGGGTCGCCCGGGAACCGAGGTCCTTGACGCCGACACCAAGGCTGCAACCCACGATGAGGTTGTGCCGCAGGATGGCGGAGGATCCCTGTCCAACCGAGACTCCCTTGTCTGCGTTGAAGTAGATCCGGTTGTCCTCAATGAGGATGTCCCGGCAGGATTCCCCGATGTCGATGCCGTCGCAGTTCGGTCCTGCGAAGCGGTAGATCCGGCAGTTTCGGATGATTCCGCCGACCACACCGTCATAGTCGATGGCATCGGTGTCCGGGGCGGTTGCCCCGAAAAACGTGCTGTCCTCGACCACGGCCCCGCCTTGTTTCACGTTGATGCAGTCCCCTGTGTAGACTGTATGCAGTCGGCTGCCACGGAGCGTGATGAAACCGCCCCTGCAGAAGATCGGTCCCTCACACTCGTCGATGTCGAGGCCGTCTAGGGTCAACTGGGCGTTCAGTCCTGAAATGGCATAGGGATAGATGGCAGGATTGAATCCGCGTGTGGCGCCCCGCAGGGTCACGTGGCGCAGTGTCGAGGCAACATCTGGCTTCTCGAAGCTGATGGCACCCCATCGGGCACCCTCGCGGCCCACGAAGCGGACCGGCTTGTCGGTGGTGCCCTCGATCTGCAGGCCGCCCTGCACCCGGACGTGGCGTCCGGGCTGCATCTCGATGATGACCCCGGGACCCACCGACAGCGTGCGTCCAGCGGGGATGATGAGATCGGATTCGATGATGCAGGGGGAATCCTCCGCGGTCAGGCGACGGTCCTGATCCAGGACCCCACCCAGGACGATCCCTTGTGCCGGCTCAAATTCTGCGATGATCCCGCCGGCTCCGGTCACGGTCAGTGTCTGCTGGGGTCCGCCGTCACGTCCGGTCCAGCGCACGAAGCGGTATCCGGGAGCCGCCACGGCCTCGGCCTGGAACGGAATCCCGGGGAAGACCTTCAGTGTCCCGTGGGGAACCGGTACCCCCTGGATGCGCAATGCGCCGCCCTCGGCGGGTGAGGCCCCGACGGTGATCGCGACCGGATTCGCGCCGATGCCGAGCTGCTGCCGCACCTCGGCGAGGGCTCCGTCGTCCTGCTCCCGCCGCTGGAAGAATGTCCGCATTTCCGCCAGGGCGCTGGCCCGGCTCGCGGGCGTCAGGCCTCCCCAGGAGGCCCAGCGCGCTGAATGACGGGGGATCTCCGCCTCGACCTCCGCAGCCATCCCGTCGAGCAGGCCGATCGCCCGCGAGGGAAGGAAGGTCGACCCGACATGGGCCGCGAACCTCTGGGCCAGTCGGTTCCGGAACGTCGAGCTGGTCTTGAGCAGCACGAGGAGATCCTCCTGCTGCAGCATGGCGGAGAGCACGCCTCCACCGACCTGTGACAGACGGAACGTCTGGTCCATGTCGGGCAGGAACCACTGCCATCGCCCTCCTGCAGCCCTGGGGCGCCAGAATTCGCGGTTGTGACGCCAGCTGATGTTGACCCCATAGGACTCGCTCACGACGAAGTCGATGAAACTGTCGATGTCGATCCGGGCCTCGGCTGCGGCCCAGACCGCGGGATCATTCAGGTCGTGGGAGCGCAGGTCGTCGAGAAGCGCCAGCCAAGAGGTGGTGTCCCCCTTCTCGGCCCCGAGGGTCACCGACGAGGACGTCAGATGCCCGTAGATCAAATGGTCCACGTCACCGGCGTTCAGCCGGTGGTGCTCGAAGAACCACATGTCGTCCCAGCGCGCCCGGATGTCGTGGATCCCCCAGTAGGCTCCGTTGATGTAGACAATGCTGGGGCGGTAGTCGGAGGTTCCGGACCGCAACCGCCCCTTCGCCAGGAAGGTCCACAGGGCGTCCCGGAGCATGTCCCGATCCCACGCATCCCCGCCGTCCCGGAGGGTCAGCGACTGGTGCAGGGCGATCCCGGAACCGGGGAAGAGGTCGTGTCGGATCTCTGTGTCTCCGTAGGTGCTCCGCAGCGCGAAATTCAGCGCCCGCTGTGCGTGGACCCAGTTGTTCTCGCCGCCCATCCGGTAGCCGCCGTTGGCCCGGAAGCCCGGGCTTCCATCGGCGGGAAAGAACTCGAGATGACCCGGCGAGTCCTTCCCCTTGAAGACGTCCCGGAGTCCAGGGCCCGCCCCCGTGGCCTGTTCGTGTTGATTGTAGTAGATCCCGATCCGATCCCCGAACAGCCGCTCGGGATCACTGACGACCGAAACCACCGGCAGGGTGCTGTCCGGTTCCCCGATCAGGTAGGTGCGGGTGACGATGGGTCCGGGCTGGACGCCCTCGGCGAAGGCCCGTGCCCTCACCACGGTGGTCTTCGTGAGCGTCAGGGTGCCCTCGTATCGGGGGGAACCCAGGTGGGGTGTCGATCCGTCGAGCGTATAGTGGATCGTCCCCGAGGCGGACTGGAGAGTCACCTCAGTGGTACCGGACCTCCGGCCGCCTTCGGGGCTGGCCATGACGGACGGTCCCTCGATCCGGAGACTCGCCACCTTGGGGCTGGCGTTCGGGGCCATGGGTGTGGGCTCCGCGAACTGGACCCACTCGCCC